>JABHAL010000010.1 GCA_018674305.1 Candidatus Falkowbacteria bacterium
CTTGATAATGTTTTGCTTTTGATTGATGTAATAAACTGTAGCCTTTAGTTTTTTAGCTACTTCTGGTTTCAAAGTCGACAAATCAGTCCACGAACCAATTGAACTTTCACCAGCAACTGCATCAGCTGCTTCCTCAAATGGACCATTTGGTTCCATGTAAAATGTTGCCAGCAAATCCTTTGTTAAGTTTGGTTTGTAACCTTGATCAATAAATCCTACGTGTGACATATTTTTTAGTTAAAAGTTAGAAAGTTAAATGCCCGCCTGCCAGCCCGCATAGCTAACTGCGTTGCTGGCGGGCATCGCTATGCGAAGCATTGTGGGCAGGTTTATAAAGTTAATATTTCCTTATGTAATTTTAGTTAAAAAAACTCTTAAATCATTGACAATTTTATGCAGATTTGCTACTATATGAAGTATCATTGTTCATTTTCAAAAGGAGAAAAACATGAGTCGAATTAATGCCATTTCAGGTTTAGTTCAATTTACTGAGAAAGAAGCAGCTGAAATCAAATGCACGCCTAAACTATTTACTGCCAAGTACCAAGAAAGGACTTCGTATGGTAAGGCAGAGTGTGAATGGCTGGCTCGTATTCTAGGAACACTCAACACCAACGGCGAAGTATTTTATGCGTCAACCTGGCGAACAATTGTCAATATTTATGAAGGCGGAAAAATCAACTTCTGGAAGTTGAAGCTTGTCAATAAAAAAGGTCTGGTTGGTAAATTCCTTCGTTGGATTGGCCTGGGACGCTTGTCGCTGGTCCCGAAAAATGATGATGGTTGCAATATTCATTCAAGTCGGATCTTTGGTTTAGGCATGAAGGAAACCAGTCGAATCGGTCGCGACCCAGCAACCATCGTTCGTGGTATGCACCTACTCTTGGAGCACGGCTTTGTGGATATTATGGAGCTCGAAGGTCAGGATGTTATTTTCCCGACTGACAAGTACTTTCAACACATGATGCCAGCTACGAGCTAGAAATATTTATACTCTCTGAACATTGTTTCAGGGAGTTTTTTTATTCAAAAAACACGAGAGCATAAAAACATTCACTGTAACTACTTTCATTACATCACCAAAGCCAAGAATAATCCTTCTTCACTTTCTTGATCAGATTCTCAGGACTAACAATACCGAATTCGCAAATATATCCTTTAATCAATTCAGCGGGCACTTTATCAAAAGCTGGATTATAAATTTTCAAATTTTTTGGAGCTTTTGACCAAACCTCTTTGGCCTTACGTTGTTCAATACGGATAGCTTTTAGATTTTTGGCATCTTCATTTATTTTCAAAGCTTGCGTTACTACGTAAACTGGAACTTTGTTTAAGAATGCAGTTAAAGCTAAACCAAAACTGCCAACCTTATTCACACATGAACCGTCACGCGCAATAGCATCACAACCAATTAAAACTTTATCAATAGTAAACTTGTCGCCACTTATTTTGCTAATTAAATATGGCGCTGCACTGTCTACTACTAAAGTATTTTTAATTCCAACTTTGATTAAATCTTTGGCGGTTTTATGTCCTTGATATAAAGGACGAGTTTCGGTTTGAAATACCTCAAACCGCTTTTTATCTTTCTTCGCAGCCAGCAAAACTTTAATTACAGTGGAAGAATGGCAATGAGTAAATACTTTATCTCCAAATTTAATCAGGTTCTGGCCACTGCGGATTATTTTATTGTTGTTTTTTTCAACCAAATCAAAAAAATAATCAACTGATTCACGTACGACTTTTCTCTGCTCTTTGATTTCAGCACCCTTGTTTCGCTTTAACTGGCAAACAATAAACTCCACGACATTATCAGCCATGGGCTCTGTATCACGCGCAGAAACTAGGTACTTACCAGCTTCTTTGATCCTTTTTACAAACTCGCGCTTATTCTGAATTTGTAAATCAGTGGCATACTTTTTCAGGGCTTTACCAGTAGCTAAGGCCACATTAGTTGCTCCTTGAATCTTGATTGACTTGATATCACGATAAATTTTTATTAAGTTTGCGTTCATATTTTCAAAGTTATAAGTTGTAAGTTTTAAGTAATAAGTAAAGAAACAAGTACCAAAAATTTAAAAAGAAGAATCAAACTTGAGTATGTTAAACCTTATCTTTTAACTCTTTCATTTTCCTAATATAATTTTCTCGGCGTTTACCCATCTTGCTAGTCGTCCCTTTGTCTGTAATTTCAAATTCTTCGCCCATATCAACCACATCCACACGGCCTTTGAACCTTAGGATATTATGAATATTGTCACGTAACATAGCGCATTCGCTTTCTTCTCCATGAACAACGAATATATTTTGCAAATCATTTATATTGCGAATGTACTCAAGTAGTTCCAATTTATCAGCATGTCCGGAAAAAGAGTTTAGAACTACAACATCCGCCTTTAGTGGATAGTTTTTTCCAAATATTTTAATTTTTCGTGCACCTTCAACAATCTGTCTTCCACGAGTTCCCTGGGCCATAAATCCTATAACTAAAATCAAGTTTTTCGGATCGGTCATGTGATTTTTCAAATGGTGCATTATTCGACCAGCTTCACACATGCCAGAAGCCGAAATTATAATGCAGGGTTTATCGTAAAAGTTGAGCTGTTTTGACTCTTCAACACTTGAAGTGTAGGTAATTTCTTTGAAATACAGTGGGTTCTTTTTCTTATCGACAAAATCCCTAAAAGTTTCATCGTCATAATAATCCTTGTTTTTATCAAAAACCTTTGAAATTCTTGAAGACAGTGGACTATCCACAAAAATTGGAATTTTCGGTATTTTGCCTTGATTATAAAGTTCATGAAGTACATATACAAAGGCTTGAGTTCTTTCAAATGAAAATCCTGGAACAATAATCTTGCCTTTTCGTTTCATTACATCTTTTATAGCCCACTCAAGTTCTTCATGAACATTAGAAAAAGAGTCATGTAAATGGCTTGCATAAGTACTTTCTGTAATTAAAATATCTGCATGATCAACTTGATACGGATCATTCAAAATCGGCATGTATTTTCGGCCAAGATCACCTGTAAAAACCAGGCGCTTATACTCCTTATTTTCTTTGAAATCAACCGCAATCACAGCACTTCCTAAAACATGACCAGCATCATAAAAAGTAGTCCAAATACCTTCGTCGACTTTGAACTTTTGGAAATATTCATGAGATTCTATTAACTTTAAGGAAGCATAAACATCTGTGTCTGTGTAAAGTGGTTCTGCATGAACTTTTTTGTGCTTTTTTAGAAATCTAGCATCCTGGATCTGTATATGAGCTGAATCCAGGAGCATAACTTCTGCTAACTCTTTTGTTGCTCTAGTACAAAAAACCTTGCCATCAAAACCAAGTTTTACCAATCGAGGAAGCATTCCAATATGATCAATGTGCGCATGTGAAATAATTACGTAATCTACTTCTTTCGGATTAAACAAAAACTCCTCGTTCAGTAGACGACTTTTTTTACGATTCCCACCCTGAAACATACCACAGTCAAGCAGTATTTTTTTGTTGTTTATTTCTAATAAATGACGCGAACCCGTTACATTCTGAGCTGCGCCACAAAACTTTATTTTCATAAAAATTAATTACTGATTATATTGATACACTGATAGATTCTAAAAACATCCTCTTACTTCTTCAAAAAATTCTTTACATCATCATTAAATCAGTAATATCAGTACTCAGCTATAAATATTATACCAAATTTCACTCTTTAATAAAAACAGCCCATATCACAAATTGTATTCAAATATATTGCGCTTAAATTTAAATATGCGCCAAGTAAAATTATAACAGAACAAACAATAACTATCAGTATACTTAAATATGCCTTCGGATCAATTTGGGATTCGCTAGATTTACATGTAATTCGCATATTAGCATTATACCTATTGTAAATTATGCTAAATAGTATCATCAAAATAAATAAAGTTATTAATGAGTCAAAATGCAACTGAACTAAAACTAAATACCCAGCAATTGAACTGGTAGCCATGATAACAATTTTTTTATCTTCCATCTGACTTCGATGTAAAATCTTCCAAATCATTTGTCCTAATTTAATGTAAACCGCAATTAATATTAATAAGCCAACAATACCTAATGAATACCAAGTATCTAACCACAAATTATGCACCCGATCAGAATAACGGTCGTCAATTATTTTCTCGATCTCAGTTCTTGGACGTAAAACTGATTGATGAATATAAGTTTCAGGTCCATAACCAATGATTGGACTTTGTTTAATTAATTGCCAAGAATATTTGTATTCCAACATACGAATATACATCGAACTTCCTTGTTGTATATCTTCTGAACTACGAATGTCTCCACCCATGCCCCACCAACCAGCAAAAACCGAAATAAATATTATTATTGCAAAAAATGCCAAGCTCACTTTTTTTAAATAATACAAAATTAATTTACCTCTGACTTGAACCTTTCGCTGTGGATCAATCCAGGTGTATAGAATTAGAAAAACCAAGGCAGTCACTAACGCGCCCAACCACCCGCCACGATTTAAAGTCAGGTATAGAGCAAGCCCATTTATTATCATCACTAAATACAAAAACAGCTTGAGCCACAATTTTTGTTTATTAATTAACAAATAATATATAAAGCCACTACCCATTACCAAAAAAGCTCCTAAATAGTTTGGATGCCCCAAACTGGACATTGGTCGAATAATTGACAAGTCCTGATACAAGGTCACATAACGGACATTAGTCAAAAATTCTATACCAAACTTTTGTAAAATCGCATAGATGCTTATTAAAAATGAATTCAAAACAAACACCCAGGCAAGCATTTTTACCTGAGCTGATTTAAACTTGATTGACTTCATTACCAAGAAAAACAAAACAAAATGTAAAATTGTATATAAGCCAAAACGCCGATCAATTAATCCCCAAAGACTATCTTCCACTGAGATAGAAAATAAAGTTGAAATTGAATATGATATCAACAATAGACCAAATAACGATTCTAAGCTAAAAAATTTGAGTTCTTTAATTTTTCCCCAAAGATTACTAAAACTTCCACACTGCCACAGGCGAATTACTACTAAAATTTCAACTAAAAAACAAAATAAAGCGATTTTATCAACTTCATATCTTTCCATTCCCCAAGGATTAATCAACAAAGGGATGACAAAAGTCATCCCTAAAATTAAATAGAATACTATTTTATCAATTTTTCTGTCCATTGATTTAATTATTTAAATTAGAACAAGGTACAGTTATTGTTCCGCCTGTACTAGAACGAATCGTACACCAGTCATTGTATGCTGGTAACATGGTTTTTGTCTTTACTGGCCCGTACGGAGTAGGTCTTGGCCTTTCTGGAGCTTGCTTTTGCTTTAATAAACGAACCCTCTTGGCTGGTCGTCGCATAAATGGATAGCCAAATCCAAAGCCTCTTGCATTACCCATAGCAGTCAAAAATCCCCCGACAGAAAAAAACAAAGCTCCAATACTTACACCAACCAATACTTTTTGTTTAGTACTTAATTTTGTTTTACTACTTGTTTTAGTAACAGTTTCCATATTGTTTTTTTTCATATTCGATACAAAGAATTAATTATTTGTTATCATGCCAGGAATAGTTATTTCACCCGTCAGATTATCGCCATCAAGTCCCTGACAAACTGCTCGATAAACACCACCTGTATTATATGTTTGCAAGTTAATCGGGGCTGAACATCCAATAGTATCAAGTTTTTCCCATTTATTAGTCAAGTATTGCTCAATATACGCACAATTTATTCCAAATGCTACAATGCAAGCTTCAGTTCCTGATTCATATAACTTATTTGTCTTAATGTCAGACTTGATTTTTAGGGCCTCAACAAAACCATATCCCGAACCAACAATTAAAACCCTACCTTGACCATTGTCCCCTGAACAAATGTTAATTGGGGCAAGATCTCGTTTGTAACAATATAAATCATTACAATCGACTTTACCATTACTATCATCATCCACATTATTATTACAAATTTCCACCTCGGCTTCTACTATCGGAGTTGTTGTCTTCTTTCGGTATGTAGGTAATATAGCGTTTCTTGACTTTTGCTGTACTGAAGTATCAACATAAATACGACTATTCTTTATTGGTCGTTTCATCACCGGCCATCCAAACCCAAATCCCCTGGCCTTTCCCATTGTACTTAGAATCCCCCCCAATGAGAAGAACAACGCACCAATACTTACACCAACTATCACCTTTTGTTTGGTATTTAATCTTGTTGTACTTTTTGTCCTTGTTATTGTTTTCATATTAGATATCAGTTATTTTGTTAAGTCACACAATTGACGTCAATTACTTTATTTCATCAATTGGCAATTTCAGCCATCCAGATAAAACATTTTTGACGTCTGCTTCCGTTACCTCCGGCCACTTGTCTTCCATAGTTGCCATCTTGTGTTTCATTTCTAATTCCTGAATCTCAGAAGTTAAATCCAAAATACTTGATTTAATTTTCTTTTTCTCATCCTGATCCTCAGTTTTTTCTTCTTGAATTTTTAATTTTTCCAGATTTCTCAAAATCCCTTTAATTCGATCCGGGGCTGCGGCAATTTCTTTGTGAACATCCTCAGCAGCCGCGCGAATTAGCTTTAACGCATGATCAGGAAGATCATAAGCGCGTAAATTGACCAAAGCTCCCGCTTCATCCATAACATCAATCGCTTTGTCCGGAAGTAATCTTTCTTTGATAAATTTTTCAGTAAAATTTACGGCAGCTTCTACTGATTCGTCGGTAAATTTAACTCTATGATGATCCTCATAATCTTTTTTAATACCCTTTAGAATTGCAATTGTATCATCAACGGTCGGCTCATCAACTTCAACCAATTGAAACCGTCGAGCCAAAGCATCATCTTTCTTGATATATTCGTCATACTCTTCAGTTGTTGTAGCGCCAATTGACTGCAACTCACCACGTGCCAGGGCAGGCTTCAAAATGTCACCAATGTTCATTGCGCCCTCTGTTCCCTTTGACTGAATCAAAGTATGAATCTCGTCGATAAACAAAATAATATTTCGTCGTTTAATAATAATTTCATCAACCAACATCTTCACTCTCTCCTCAAATTCTCCTCTATATTTTGTCCCACCAATCATATCTGCTAAATTCAAAGACAAAACTTTTTTATTTGTTAATGCACCTGGAATATCATTAGTGACGATACGTAGTGCAAGCCCCTCTACAATCGCTGTTTTTCCAACTCCAGCAGAACCAATTAATAGCGGGTTATTCTTTTTTCGTCTACTCAAAATCTGTATCACTCGTTCAATTTCTTCCGTTCGACCAACGACTGGATCAATTTTCCCGTCCTTGGCTTTTTGGGTTAGATCTGTTGTGTATAAACTCAAAACTTCTGCTTGGTTAATCTTGCTATCACCAGCCCCACCTTTTCCTTTTTTAAATATATCACCACGATATTTCCAAAGCACAAAAACTGCAACCACAAACAAAATTATATATGGCCAGTTCATTTCAATAAAATCCATATTTTTATTTTATGTTAAGATAACAATATTATAGCAAATTCAGCCTATTTTAACAATTTAATTTAAATAGCCACTAGTTTGAAGGGTGACAAATTTTTTATATAATCCTCCTTTCCGCATCAACTGTGAATGAGTTCCCTGTTGAGAAATTCTACCTTTGGCTATTACTATTATTTTATCAGCATTTTTAACTGTGGATAACCTATGAGCAATCACAATAGTTGTTCTATTTTTAATAACTCGATGAATTGCTTCTTGGATCATTTTTTCTGAACTTGAATCCAGTGAACTAGTAGCTTCATCAAGAATTAAAATTTTTGGATCAACCAAAATTGCTCGAGCAATCCCTATTCTTTGTTTCTGACCACCAGAAAGCTTAATACCACGTTCGCCCACCAAGGTATCATACTTTTTCTTTAATTTATTAACAAACTCATCGGCATTTGCAATTTTTGCTGCCTGGTGGACTTCTTTCATGGTTGCCTTTGGCCGACCATATGAAATGTTTGCTTTTACTGTGTCGCTAAAAATATCAATATCTTGGTTAACAATACCTAATTGACTTCGATAATTCTTGATATCAAAATTTTCTATTGGATCGTCATCAATTAAAATCACCCCAGAAGTGACATCATAGTATCGATATAAAAGCTTGGCTACTGTAGACTTCCCTCCACCAGAAGGGCCAACCAAAGCAACAACTTCTCCGTGCTTGATTTTGAAATTGATATTTTTCAGGACTTTCCCATCTCCATAATCAAACGATACATTCTTGAATTCAACATCTCCCTGTAGATTTCTTTTTATTCCGTCTTCATGACTAACAATATAATCATCACTGTCAATAACCTTAAGCAATCGATCTATCCCGACTTTTGCATTCATTATATGATCTAGAGTTCTAGTTAATTCAAATAATGAAAAATATGTTTGGACTCCAACCTGAAAAAATAAAACAAACTCCCCAGGCGTAATTTCTCCTAAAAATGTCAAATAACCACCGACCGCAAAAATTAAGATGTTCCCCAATCCAATTAGGTTCATTCGCAAAAAGTTTAAACTGAAAATGACCCGAAAAAACTTTTTGTACATTAAAAATATATTTCTTAAACTTTTTTCACCTTTTTGCTTTTCATGATCTTCCCTTGTAAATGCTTTAACGGTTTTTATATTGTAAATTGCTTGACCAATCTCACCATAAACCTTTTCCTCTTTTTTACGCATCTTGACGCGCAAAGGGTCAACTTTATAATTAGCTCGAAAAGTTATTATCAAAAATATTGGCACAATGATAAAGAAAACAAAAGCTAATCTATAATCTATGAACAATAAAAACACAAAACTGAAAACAAATTTCATTGCGGCTGGAAAAACATTCCAAAATAGGTTTTCGAAAAAGTAATTTATCAATTCTACACCCTTTTGTAGTTTATTCAACTTTGTACCAGTATTTTCTTTTTCATGATAGTGTAGGGATAAATCAAGATTCTTTTTCAATACCAGCGCTGTAAAAAAATTAGAAATTTTAATGTCCGTTTTTGCTAATAAATAATTTACTGAGAAATTATTAATACTTTGAATTAAATAAACGAACCCCATAATAACTATCAAAATAGCTAATCGTCGTAACAATAAATCCTTATCCGTGTAAATAAAATTATCAATAATTTCCTTAAAAACGTAAGTTCTAACTAAATTAATTACTTCTATAAATGCAAGCAAAACCAATCCTATAATAAAATATTTACGGAATTGCTTTAGCATGCTCCACAATTTTAAAATCAAAAATTGTAAACTACCGGTAATTTTCTTGAATGCACCTTTCTTTTTTGCCATTTAAGCCAATAATTTATTTATGATGTTTTGATCTAGAATTACATTATTACCTGACTCTAAATCACCGAGTTCTAAGTTATTAATGCGAACTCTTTTTAGTTTTAGAACAGTATAATCAAATAATCCACACATTCGCCGAATCTGTCGTTTTTTGCCCTGTTTAAGGATTATTGAAAATGATTTTGAAGTTAGTTGTTTTACTGTCACCGGCAAAGTTTTTTCATCATCAAGAATAACACCTCTCTTGAGGCTCTCCAAAAAATCACTGGACAACTCTTGGTGAACTTCCACTTCGTATTCTTTTTCTTTTTCATAACGTGGATGGCTCAACTTAAGTGCCAAGTCACCATCATTGGTTAACAAAATGAGACCACTGGAATCCTTGTCCAAACGACCAATTGGATATAAACGAAAGTCTGAATTAACCAAATCTAAAACGTTTTTTTCCCCTTTAAAACTTCTGGTCGTACAAACATAACCAATCGGTTTATTTAGCATTATTACAATTTTTTTAGCTTCTGGCTTCACAACTTGATCATCAACTTCCACAATATCCAAATTCGGATCAACCTTAGTTCCAAGTTGGGTTATTATTTTGCCATTAATCTTAACTTTGCCATCTAAAATAAACAGCTCCGCTTTTCTTCGCGAAGCAATTCCAGAATCTGCTAAATATTTATTGAGACGTATTTCTGACATAATTATATTTCAAGTTTTAAGTTCTAGCTATTGGACATTGATTATTGGGTATTAGGTATTGGCTATTGGGTATTGATCATTGGGTATTAGGTATTGGCTATTGATTATTGGTTATTGATTATTGTTTGTTTCCTTTAAAAGAGGTTGGCTTAGAACCGCTTAAATCTGACAAAGACAAACTCGGACCTGAGGCTGGGACCCTTGGTGTCTGTGGAGGATTGGCTGGAGCAGATGGCTTAGTTGGAGATGCTGAGACAGGAGCTGGCTTCTTTTGTTCAGACAACCTTCTATTTTTATCATTACGCATTTTTTGCTCCAAGGCACTTGGTCCACTTCCTCTATTTTCACTCCTCCTGCCACGTAAATTTTCTTCAAGAGCTTGCTTTTTTCTATAATCTTTTAAGCAATCTTTACAAAAGACCGGTCGTGATGGATCAGGTTTGAAATTAATTTTAGTTTTTACTGAACAGCTATCACATTCAACTACATGTAAATCTTCTTCTCGAACTTCCCTTCTTTCACTATCCCCACTTCTTCCGCTCTCAGTTGCTTTTGCTTCTTTTGCTACTTCTAATTCTTGAACTTCTTTCTCTTCTTCTTTAATAAAATCCCCACGCATAGCTGATAAAAAGTCATGTTTCTTCTCAACTATTTTACCAAAACGTTTGTCTTCTAATTCCTTTTCTAATTTTTCCATCATTGCCTCAGTTTCTACACCACTCCAACGAGCAATTTTTTCTTCAACTTCTTCACGAGACTGACCATATCGCTCACGGGTTGCCCTAACGACACGTTCTTCACTGCTTGTCTTTTTCGAAATTGGTGGTAATGTTCCCGCACTAAATGGATCTGAAGCCACACCATCAATCATTAATTTAATATAAACACTGTACTTCGGTAAATTCACCAAATCTTCTTCTGTGTATCTTGGAGTAAACTCCCTAGACAAAAACTCAGCATCAGCAGCACCGACTCTAAATACAATCATTGTTCCGACATTACCGAAAACAGCATCTCGAACCACAGTATTTCCACTGACTTCCAATTGCCCAATATACTGGTGACCAACCGTAAGACACAGATGATATTTTCTAGCTTCTGACAAAATATTTGCAAATGATTCTGTAGCAAAATTTTGAAATTCATCAACGTAAAGGTAAAAATCTTTTCTGTCTTTTTCAGGGATATCCACTCTACTCATAGCAGCCAACTGAATTTTTGTAATAATCATAGCCCCAAGTAAGGCCGAAGAATCTTCTCCAATCCTCCCTTTTGACAAATTCAATATAAGAATTTTGCTTTCATCCATAATTTCTCTTAAATCGATTGACGATTTGACTTGTCCAACAATATTACGAATTAGAGATGTAGATAAAAATTGACCAATTTTATTTTGAATCGGAGCAATAGCTTCAGTCAAAAATTTTTCATTGTATTTTGTAAATTCACTTTCCCAATACATTTTTACTACTGGGTCCTGAACTTTAGCTACTACCTTCTTGCGATATTCCTTGTCTACCAACATCCGATTAACCCCAAGCAAAGTACTGTCAGGGTAATCTAATAACGCCAAAATCGTATTTCGTAAAATATATTCCAAACGTGGCCCCCAGCTATCCGCCCAAATCTTTTTGAATACACCAACCAAACCAGAAGCAACCAAATGACGATATTTAGGATCGACTTTTTCCAAAACATTAAAAGCAATCGGATTTTCTAAGTCAGCTGGATTCAGATAAATAACATCATTTATACGATTTGAAGGGATACTATTAACAATAAGTTCAGCTGAATCACCATGGGGATCAACTAAGCAGGCTCCGTTGCCATTAAGAATATCAGAATAAACTAAATTTTCAATCAAAACAGACTTACCCATACCTGTTTTACCGATAATATACATGTGCCTTCTACGGTCATCAGTTTTAATCCCAAATTTTCGATTTTGATTGCGAAAATTGGCAAAAGCAAATGGAGTTATTTGATCCATATCTAAATAGTAATTTGTAATTCGTAATTAGTTCATAAGAATAGAATCTACGATTCTCAATCCACAAACGGCAATCCACCAGGCAAATCAGCAGAAGGATCTTTTTCTGAATCAATTTTTTCTACATCTTCTTTTTGAGGCCGATCTTTTCTAATACTTTCTTCATCAAAACTCGAATTATCATCATCAGCTTTGTTTATCTCATCCGTATCTTTGGCAGAGTCATCATGGGACTTTATCTCACTTTCGTCTGAAACGGTCTCTGCGTCGGGTAATGCTCCCTTTTCTTTTAGCTCCTTAATAATCTTAGCTTTTCTCGCTTTATCAGTTTTTCCAGTTTTATCTTTGGCAAATCGTTGCTCAAAATAATCATTATCATAATCAACCACTGGGACTTTATCTCCTACCTTCGGGGTCTCTAGATCCTCAGCCTCTGAATCTTCTAACACTGGAACATCTTCAGAAATCGGTAATCCAATTGGAGCTCTAGAACGACGAGATTCTGTTCTCTTCACCAATGGTGCTCTTACTTCAATGTGAGGGAAGTGAAACAAAGTCGCTAATTCTTCAACACTCATTAGTTGTTTCCCATCGCAAGTATCACCATTACGTGATTTAAAGTTTTCCAAAATAGCATTTTGTTTTATATGTAAACGAGAATTCTTGAAAGCGAGCTTAGCTTGAGTTTTATTTTTTCCTGGCTTAAATCCGTTTAATGCTGTAGATCCATATTGCTTGATAGCTCCCATCATACCTGAAACACCTAAACCTTTTTTGAAAACTTCTCTCTTTCCAAAATAAACTAAACGATACTTTCCCTTGAAACACACCTTATCAACTTTATTGACAATCCCATCAACTCGCATTTTTTCTACTGGTGGTAACATATCCAAAAATCTGGAATCCGCGGCTTTTTCCTCAACAGCCTCACCCATACCCAAAACTGGTTGGCCAATTATTTGCTCTCCAAATAAATTCAAAAAAGCAATTGGTGCATCTAGAATTTTACCAAGAATCGATGGTTTAGATTTTGCTTTCACTCCCATCAACTTATCCACTTCTTTAAATCCTTCTTTTTCCCAACCAATACTTGCTGGAGCTGCTATCAATTGTAACCAAATCTGTTCTCCTGGCCCAATTGCACTCATTACTTCCAAAACTGCGGCCATTGGATCTTTAAATTCACTATCTAACTCTTCCTTGAACGAAATATATGTTTTAATTGGATGATATTCCTTATTTGTAAAAACCAAGTCAGCTCCCCAAATATTATATTCATCACTAGGAAAATTTACATTTATATCAGCAGTATAATCCTCGACTTCTGTAATCTCTGCTTCAGGATATTGCCCATAGACTGCAGCTTCAACTAAATTACGAAATTGGACAGGAGTTCGAATCAAATACTGAATAAAACCATCAATGCTAACAATTTCAAAACTGTACGAAAGCTGGAAATTTCCTTTAAATGTCAACTCGTGCCAGTCTAACGGTTGCTGAGATCCAGCTAATGCCGTAAAAATATTTTCTACTGCTTTGGGGGTTTGTAAATTTTCTTTTGGAATATCAATCGCCAAAAAGATATAACTTTGCTTGGCAGAATAAATACTTTGACGCCAATAAACAAAATTATGCCATGCGCCCCACAAACCTACAACCAAAAACAAAACCCAGCCACCATTAACAAAAAAGTGCCATAGAATCACGTGAAAAGGCTGAGAACCAAGGTTGTACACCCAGCTCCAATCTAAAGTTATTTCAAATGGTAGCATATTCATAGAGACAATATAATAATTATACTTCAACCTAAAATCTTGCCGGTAATAACCGGCTAAATAATCAAATTTATTATACCATAAAATAGATTTTAAACAAAAGAAAACCCGAGGATTAACCTAGGATTTTCTTTTTATTTTAAGTGATTGTTATTTTAGAACATCAAATCTGCCATCTGAAGTTTTCTCAAACCTCTCACGATTAATTAAAGTCAAATAAATTGTTGACTTATTAACCTGACGCTGACCCAAAACTTTATTGTAAATATCTTCCTTAGTCATTGGACCACCAGCTTGCTCAAGAACCTGTTTGATGATTTCTGCGACAGTACCAGTAGAATATCCCCAATCTTTTAGAGCATATAAACCACGACCAATTAACACAAAGCCGTCATTAGCAATCAATTCATTATGAACAGTAGCTGCACAAATCTTTTTGTGATCAAACTTGGCATTACCAATATTTTCTGCAATATCTCTAAAGTGTAATGGTTTCTTTAACTTTTGGAAAACTAAATTTATTTTATCACCCAATTTCTTAGGTCTAATAGTATCCCAGTCAGTCAATCCCCACTCACCCAAGATATTTTTTTCAATCTTTGAAGTAGTTTGCAGATATGATTCTAGAAAATTTTCTAAATCAAGACTATGTTTCGCTGTATAATCATTTAATAGAGTTTTTAACTCCTCTGTTAAACTTGACTTTGCCAACTCTAGCATGTCTGATTGACTATATAATTTTTTCTCCTGAGCTAAAACTTCCTCCAACTGAGTAATTAGTCGAACAATAGTTTCTAATTCAACGTTTTGCAGTTTCCAAGCGCTGTATAAAGCGTCATGATTATCTACCTTGTGAGTTGAACCAAAGAAGTGCTCAAGAGCAAAAAGAAAAGCATTAGTGTGAAGTTCATCAAAGTTGTGATTTTGTTTAACAAAACCTTCAAGCAAATGATCTTCTCTAACTAGGCCACCTTTTTGTTCCAAAAAAGTAATATAAGCTTGTTCAATTTGCTTCAAAGGAATAGCAAACTCTTCAGCTTTAGCATGCTCAACAAATTTGCGAACTGCTTCTTTTTCGATTTGTCTTACACGTTCACGAGTAATATTGTAAACATCACCAATCTGTTTTAGAGTGGCTTTTTTATCAAGATTACTAGTTAAGTGATAACGGTTTTTTAAAACCTCTTGCTCACGTTCAGACAGCTTTGAAAGCAAGTTCACAAACAAGTCTTGAAAATTGACTTGTGAGTCATGATTAGTCATAAACTTATGTTATAACCGACAAGCTTATTATCAGTTATGTACTTATTAATAATATTATTCAAAGCTAAAATATATAAGCCCCTCCATTTAGCTCTTAATAATTGCATTAATTTACATCACTATAGTATCATATAAATAAATTATTGTCAAGGAATCTAAGCACAATTGCCTAAATTTAGTGAAAATAAAAACTTGACAGATGATACCTTTTCTTTTAAAATTAACAATATATGGCAAGTTATTTGTATCTTTGTCAAGATTGTTGCTATACCTTAACTCATTTATGGGATACTGTCAAGAGACTAATTAAAAGATAAATAACCAAAAACCAGCCTAATAAGGCTGGTTTTATATATTCAAATTCTAATTACCTTCTAGTTAATACTACTTACGCCAATACTTTTCAAACATTACCAATAATGGGCTGGCCAAAAAGATAGAACTATAAGTTCCAAAAAGGATACCGATAATCAAGGCAAGGACAAAAAACTGAATCGACGCTCCACCAAAAATGAAAACCATTAACAATACCAACAAAGTAGTAACTGAAGTATTGATGGATCGAACTAGAGTTTCATTAACCGAACGGTTAACAATACTTTCAAAATCAGTTTTAACCAGACGGCCAAGATTTTCTCTAATTCGGTCAAACACAACTATTGAATCGTTAACTGAATAACCAAGAATAGTCAGCAGAGCCGCCACAAACGGTAATCCAACCTCAACACTCATAAATCTACCCAAAAGGGCGAACACACCAAGCGTGATTACAAGATCATGGACCAAAGCGATAATAGCAATCACTCCATACTTCCAGGACTTAACAGGATATGAAACTTTACGAAAAGCCCAACCAACATAAACAACAATAGCTATAATCACAACTAACATTGAATACACTGCCTTGGTTTTTAATTCCTGACCAATTGCAGGACCAATTGCTTCATAACGTTCTTCCTGAACTTTGTCTTCAAAACTTTCTTTAAGTTTATCAAAAATTAACTGATGAGTCTCCTCTTCAATTGACTGAAAACGAATTATTGCATTTTTCTCTCCAGTTGGTTGAACAACAATATCGCCTTCAATGCCGACACTGGCAACAATATCAGAAATAGCTTGTGGCTCCGGTCGATCTTCAAGGAATTTAACTTCAAGTAAACTTCCACCAGTAAAATCAATCCCAAGATTAAGACCAAAAATTACTATAAAAATTATACTTAGGCCGACCAAGCAACTAGATAAGGTTAGCCAAATTTTTCTTTTTTGAATTATTTGATACATATATTTATTATATTTATTATTAATCTTGATCCGATTTTTTCTTTATGCCAAACAACCACAATCTCTTGTCATGCTTTTCTGGATTTACAAACATGTACAAAAGCTGACGAGTAACAACTACAGCTGAGAACATACTCAAAATCACACCTATGCCCAAAGTAATAGCAAATCCTTTGATCATACTGGTACCAAACCAAGCTAGAATAAAACAGGTAATCAAAGTTGAAACATTCCCATCACGAATTGAAGTCCAAGCTCTCTTGAATCCTTCGTCAATAGCCGTTCCCAATGGTTTACCCATTCGCAACTCTTCTTTCAATCTTTCAAAGATCAAAACATTTGCATCAACTGCCATACCAACGGACAATATAAAACCAGCAATACCGGCCAAAGTTAAAGTTACAGGAATAGCCTTGAATATGAACAAAATGATAACGCCGTAAATAAGTAGGGCTAATACAGCGAGCAATCCTGGCAGTCGATAATAAATAATCATAAATAGAGCTACCAAAATTAAACCGACAATTCCAGCAAATAAACTCTTCTGCAGGGAATCTGCACCCAAACTAGCACCAACGGTCTGCTGGCTGATCAAATCAATAGGAACTGGAAGAGCACCGGCATTTAATCGTTGAGACAATAATTTTGCTTCCTGAATATCAAAGTCTCCAGTAATAATAGCTTCGCCGCCAGAAATTTGTTCGTTTACCCTAGGGACACTGATTGGTTCGCCATCTAAAAATATAGCAACCGGCTTACCGACGTTACGTTTAGTAACCTCTGCAAACAAGTCCTTTCCTTCATCATTAAAAACTAGGGCAACTTCAGGGAAATTTGTATTAGGATCAAATTCGACTCTAGCATTTTTTAAATGCTTACCGGTTAACTCAGTATTTTTCCAAGGTTCTTGTGGTGGCAATATTTCCGTTTCAACCATTTTTTTAATCTGAACCTGAGCTACATCATATTCAATAATTGGTCGCTCCTCTGTTTTGTTAATTAAATGATAACCAAACTGAGTTTCTACGACTTCAGAAATTGCATCCACCTCCATAGTAAATACTGCCTCATCAAATTCAGGTACCATTTGTCCAGGACCAAACCAACCTAAATCCCCACCGTCAGGTGCAGAAGGACCAGTTGAATTTTCTTTAGCTAACTGAGCAAAATTTTCAGCAGTTACCTCTGCTTTGAGCTCATCAATCTTCATCTGAGCCCCTTCTTTGCTATATTCTGCTTCACAATTACTAGCACCTGTATAACAAATTAATATATGACTGGCTTTAGCCTCAACTCCGTTTTCCCGTTTATCATCTACTTTCAATATAGTATAAATATTCTCCTGCTCAATCAGATGTGGGTAAATATTACCCGGCTCAACCAATTCTGCTTTTTCAAACAAATAGCTGTATTCGCCATTAGCAGTAATCCAGCCTAAATCACTATTTGCTTCAAAAGCACCAAAAGTGTAGTCTTCCGCGGCCTGACCAAAATCATCACCAGCTAAAACTTTTTTCAATGCTTCATTAGCATCTGTAGCTGCTTTTTTGTTAAAAGCTTCCAAGTCTTGTCTTTCTTCAGGAGTCAATTCTCGTGGCGGCTCTTCGTTTTGTTCTTTGAATTCCAAGAGTGGAGTTTCCCCAATCATTTTGATAGCTTCCCTAACATCAGTAATTCCAGCTAACTCTACAATCACCCGCCACTTACCTTTGGCTTTATTGACCTGTACAATAGGTTCAGATACTCCGAATGCATTGACTCGACGTTCAATTACATCGCGAACCCCTTCGAGTGCATCACCTTTTTCACCAGTAGGGACTTTTTCAGTATCCGCTTCGTATACTAAATGCGTACCACCCTGAAGATCCAAACCTAATCGGAATGGCACATTAGCAAAGTGTGGCATTTCAATTCCTAATTTACTATTTGCAAAATCAATTGACTTGTCATAAATTACTGGCGCATCGAATAAAAGCAACGTGAACGCTAACAAAAAAATCATGACCACTGTCAATCGAACTTTAGTTCTCTTTTTTAATTTTTTGGACATAAAAACAAAAGGGGATAAAGGGGATAAAGGAGATAACAATAAACTTTTACAATTTGTCTAAATAATTAACTCATTTATCTTTTTATCTCTTCAGAGTATCAATTTTTTATAACTAAGATTAGTATATCAAATACACGAAATTATGCCACTATTTTATATCAATTAAAGAAAAAATGCAATATTCTTTGTAAATTATACTCATTACTCTAAATAATTCAGAAATTCCCAATTTTCATTTTAATCTGCAACTTGAGAGAACGATTGACAAAATATTAATTTCATGCTATATTACTTCGAAGTATATTGATTTTTTAATTCAAAAACGAGCATAACAGGCTTGATACGGAGGCAATAAAATGTTGATCACCTCATGGATTTTGTTCATAGTCTTTGTTCTAACCAGCTTCGTTCTTGGAATAATGTTGCGTTTTCGAGAAGAATTCAGCTGGGACACAGGGTCTATCTTTATGCTGTTCAAATTCTGGCTGTTCTGTATTTTCGTGGTTGCAATAACTTCTGGAATCATATTTGGAAATCTGGAACTTTGGTTCCTTGACCCCCCAGGGTAAAAAGGAGAACTCATGAAATTTGCAATCAACAAGTTCGTTCGTCGACAGACCCTAGAATCGCGATTTTCCCACTTTGAGGGATTGGATACTGAACTTTTGGCTCTGATCGAAGACAACTTTCCCTTAGCCAAGCCGGGCTACCGAGATGGGGTCGAGCTGGTACCAGTACCAGCTAAAGGATTTTTTTCCGGTGTTGTGGAAGTCGATAGCCCAGATGCGGGACTGGAAATCAGATTCTCTGCTCGCCAAGAAGGAGAAGATCCGTACCTCCATGTGGTTTCGACCACAGGAGCGAAAGATGCCGCCAAGTTCGTAGAACTGGTTATGTATCGACACGACATCCTGGGTGACGATGCTTCAACTGAAGCTGATTGGGAACTTATCAGCATCAATGCTCGAACAACTGTTGAGGAAGAGCCACTGACTCCAGTCGCTATGGCCAGAAACTTTCTGGAACTGCCCGGTGGCACGAAAGCCGAATACACGCCTGAAGAGTTTGCCAAGGCCATCATCTACTGGTCTACCCGCGTAATGTGCGCAGAAAAGTAAAACTCAAACGACCCCTCGATCATATCGAGAGGGTCGTTTTATTTAATCGTATTATTAAATTTAAGTTACTCAACAAAATGTCTTTTCGCATCCACATTAGTACCATTATTCACACCGAAGTATGCGTCTTTTTTACTAAGTAAGTTTTTGGCTTTCACAAACTTTTTTGTACCTTGCTTCATTTCTTGCAAAAAATCTTTGTCTAGAATGTATATACTAGGAAAATTTCCAGCAGTTGTATCAACTGGATTAGTAGGATCAAATATATATTGCTTACCAGCATGTTCAATTACAAGAAAACTGTGTTCTCCAGAAAACTCATGCTCACCTGACCAGACAACATCACCACTAAAATAAGTTGCGTCCACTCTAGATTGCTGTAAATACCCCTGTGCCACTGCTGCGATTTCCGCACACTGAGCAAATCCACCAGTCAAAACTTCACTTAATCTAGCATCCTGTTTTTTTTCGTGATAATATTCTTTCCTTTTATCTTCAACACCTTCTGAGGCAGGAAAACTCTTCTCCATCTGTACAGAAAAAGCATACAACTTAGCAAACAAAGCTTCATCAAACTCAAAGCCTTGATTATTTAACCATTTCTTCAAGTTAGGTAAATCATATCCATCTGCAAGCTCAGCAGTTTGACTGAAAAAATCTGCAAATTGTTCAAGGTCACATATTGTCTCAATATTCGCTTCACCAGAAAATATACTGTCGCCACCAACTGGAAGTTTATCACCTTGCTCTATTTCTTTCAAAGCAAAACAATGCCCAAAAAGTTTTTCAATCTTTGGCTGAGGTTGCTCAGTTGTTTTTAATTCTTTGAACGTCATGTTTATTCAAGGCCCAAAGCTTCATATAATGGTTTATGACAATCCGCAGTATGGCCCAAATTAACTGTAACTGTTTCTGTTTGTACCACACCTTCAGGGGCTCCTTCAATTTTCATTTCACCATCCACACCCTTCTTTTGAGCAAAAGCTAATAAACTTTCAGCTTGCTCCTGAGTTAAACCATCAATTACATATTCACCACCAACTACTTTTAAATTAGATTGAACCAGGTCAGCCATTGGGATCTCAGATTCTTTTTTCTTAAACATTTTTTCAAACATAGCTTTTTATAATTTATTAATTAAACTTTCAACTAATTTAACCACAACATTTCTTGTACTTTTTACCGCTTCCACACGGACACGGATCGTTGCGACCAACCTTATCACCTTCTTCGTTTTTAACTTTACTTTCAACGACTGGCGCGTCACCCTTTTTTACGTTTGCATAAGGATCTGCATTTTTGAACTGGCCACTGGATTTAATATTTGAAGTTTGTTGCTGATCAGTATCCATGATTGAATTGGTCATTTTTGAAGTTATACCAACTTTGTAAATACTATAGACGACTTGTCTTTGAATTAAATTCTGCAACTCCATAAACATGCGATAAGTTTCCTTCTTAAATTCTATCAAAGGATCACGTTGACCATAACCGCGCAGACCGATTCCTGTTCGAACTGCAGAGACAGCATCAAGATGATCAACCCAAAGATTATCAATACTGCGAATCATAATTTCTTTTTCAACCTGACGCATGGTATCTTCGACACCTGACTGTTCTATGATTTGTGCTTCCAAAACTTCGTATTGTTTTTTAGCTTCTTTGACTAAATATTCAATCAAATTAGTCCTAGCAACTGTATCCATGGCTTTATCGCCAGAACGTTTTGATCCATCAGCACCAGAAATTTTCCCGATACCAGCCAAAGCTGACCGGACCTCCTGACTAACTGGGAAAATTGTTCCTGCCACCTCGGCAATTTCTTTTAAGTTCCATTTACTCTGATCGGTTTCCGCAGTATGAAACGAGATTACTTGTTCCAATTCTTCTGTCACCATATCCAAAACCAATTTGCGTAACTCCTTAGGCTCTTCCTTGGCAGAATCTAATATATGCAGTCGTTTTTCGTAAATTACAGTTCTTTGTTTATTAATAACATCATCATATTCCACTAAATGTTTACGCACATCAAAGTGATGGCCTTCCACTCTGGTTTGAGCCTTTTCAATTGAGTTGGAAATCATTTTATTTTCTATTGGTGTATCTTCTGGCACACCTAAACGTTGCATTAAACCTTTCACCCTATCTGTACCAAAAATCCGCATCAAATCATCTTCCATGGAAATATAAAACTGAGAAGCCCCTGGGTCACCCTGACGACCAGAACGACCACGAAGTTGATTATCAATTCTACGTGACTCATGACGTTCTGTACCAAGGACAAATAAACCTCCAACTTCTTTTACCTTTTCAGCTTCTTCCTTGTTGTAAGGGTCACCACCAAGCTTAATGTCCACACCACGGCCAGCCATGTTAGTCGCCACTGTAACTGCACCTAGTCGGCCAGCCTGGGAAACAATTTCGGCTTCTTTCTCATGATTTTTTGCATTTAATAATTCAAACGGCACACCTTCTTTTTGTAAATAACTAGCCAATAATTCATTTTTTTCAATAGAAATCGTACCCACCAAAACCGGTTGTCCGCTTTCATGCAAATGTTTTATTTCACGAACCACCGCCATGAATCTACCTTCTTCTGAAGAATATATTCGATCTGGCAAATCTTTTCTGACTATCGGTCGGTTTGTTGGGACTACGGTCACGTCCAAATCATATATTTTGGCAAACTCTTCTGCTTCAGTTGCCGCTGTACCCGTCATGCCAGATAATTTTTTATACATTCGGAAATAGTTTTGAATAGTAATGGTTGCCAAAGTTCGACTTTCCTTTTGTACTTCCACACCTTCTTTGGCCTCGATCGCCTGATGCAAACCTTCTGAATAACGCCGGCCCTGCATTAAACGTCCAGTAAATTCATCAATAATAACAACTTCGCCATCTTTGACAACATAATCCTTATCTTTTTTGAATAACGCATGAGCACTTAGAGCTTGTTCCAAATGATGAACCATTTGAATACCACCTTCAGTATATATATTACCCATACCTAAGATTTTTTCGATATTTTCAATACCCTCTTCAGTAAGAGTGGTGGCTCGCATTTTTTCATCAATATTATAATCTTCATTTTCAGTTAAGCGAGGAACTAGCTGTGCGAATTTTCTATAAAGCAAGGCTGACTCTTCCGCCGGAGCTGAAATAATCAATGGAGTTCTCGCTTCATCAATCAAAACTGAATCAACCTCATCTACAATTGCATAATTCAAATTTCGTTGTACTTTCTGATGAATATCTGAAACCATATTGTCACGCAAATAATCAAAACCATATTCACTGTTTGTACCATAAGTAATATCTGCTAAATAAGCTTCTTTTCTAGAACACGGTCGAAGATGTTTAATTCGCTCATCTTTTTGTTGTTCATCAATATATTCTGGGTCATAAATCAGAGCTTGGTCATGAACCAAACAAGCAGTTTTTAAACCTAGTAAATGATTAGCAGCTCCATTCCAAGCAGAATCACGCTTAGCTAAATAATCATTAACCGTAATCAAATGAACGCCTTTGGCTTCAAGCGCGTTTAAATATAAGGCCAGAGCGGCTACGTGAGTTTTTCCTTCACCTGTTTTCATTTCCGCAATTTCACCGCGATGCAAAACAACACCACCGACTATCTGCACATCATAATGAAAAACGTTCAGAGTTCGCTTATTAGCTTCACGAACTGCTGCAAAAGCTTTAGGTAAAACATCATCTAAAGTTTTTCCACTCTTAAGTTCAGCTTTTAACTCTGCGGTTATGCTTTTTAGCTCTTCATCAGTTAATTTTTGATATGTTTCTTTAAAAGCATTAACCTGGTCAACTATTGGTTGAATTTCTTCAATTACTTTTAGATTAGGGTCTTTGAAAAATTTCTTGAACAATTTCATGATATTTACAATTTACTATTTATATTTACAAGAATATACTATCATAATTTAGCAATAAAAACAACCTTGACTCACCTCAAATTATATGTTAACTTTAATCAATGGTGAGCTAACAAAGGAGGTGTCTTTTGACAGCAATTCAAGAGAAAATTATCCAAGCAATTAAACAACGGAGCATCCCGCTAAAATGGTATATGCAACCAGAAATGCAGGAAATCCTCGACCATCTTGAAATTGAATCAGGAAGATTTTATCTAAATCTTGGTATTCTTGTCGGGGAAGGCAAAGTAAAAATTGGGCCCATAGGTTCACACCAAGACCTGTTTTTCACAGCTTAAGCAAAATCAAAACCGCACTGAACAAATCAGGGCGGCTTTTTATTTAATCTTTCAACTTAAATCTTTAATCGTTTTCAGGTCGATCGTAACGGAACTTAGCTTTATGAAATTCCTTTTCATAAGCTTCATCACTAACCCTGCGAATGCCAGGCATTTTTTCAATTGATTTAACAGAAGCAATATTATCCAAATCTACTGTTCCAATAAAATAATCTAAACCTAACTCCTCCATTATTTCTAACTTAAACTTGGAAGCCAATCCCTGACCACGGAATTCGGATGCCACCACTGTATGCGTAATATTCTGATCATCTTCAGTATCGTAAACACCAACACCACCCAACTTTTCGTTGTTTTCACCGTAAACCACAAAATATTGCGGGTTTTTACAAAACTTAAAATCAGTTGCCACCCAACCATCATTACCCTCCAAATTTCGAAACCACTCTAAATCTTCTGGTGTAAATTTTTGCAATTCTTTAATCTGAGCCGGCGATTTCTCCGGCGTTGGTTCTTTAAACATATTATTAATTACAAAGACTTTCTTTTGTATTTGGTTATCTCGTTTTGAATTCCTTTTTTCGCCTCATTAATGGCTTTCATTACATCCCCAAACTCTTTACGAAAACGAAGTAGTTTCTTTGGCACGCTAACATTAACTTCACAAAAGAAAATATCACCCTTTTGCTGATTAGCTTTAGTCTTGCCAACTTCAACATCAATCTGCTGAATATTATTAAAATACTTTTCCAACCCGCCTATTTTTTGATCAACATGATCCTTGATCTGAGCTGTTAACTCTAAATTTTTTGCCTTGAGATTGATTTTCATATTATTTAAAAGGGATAAAGGAGATAACAATAAACTGTCCTTATTATCTTCTTTAGCCTTCTTGCTCCTCTTTAATTTTTAGTTACGTTTTATATAATTCTTTTTTTAGGAATAATAATACAATTGCTGAGAAAGCTGCCACAATGCCGACAATGAAGAATACAGTATCAAATCCATATATATCTGCTATAAATGCACCAAGTGCTGCGGCCAAACCTGCGCCTACACCAACTATCACATCGTACATGCTCCACTCAACACCCTCTTTTCCTTTATCTAAATGACGAGTAAACATCTTGCACCATGTCGGATTCGCCAAAGCTGCTGCTAAACCAAGAATGATTTGCAATAAGAACACTTGCCAAATATGGCCGACAAACATATATCCAAAATAAGCAATTGAAACTAGGAACAAACCCGAAACCATTATAATCCAATCGTCTTTTTCTCCCTTAATTTTATCTATCATGATCCCAACCGGCACTTCAAAAATAGACCGAGAAATTAGATACAAAGCTGAAGCTATACCGACAGTGGTAATATTTGCACCAACGATTTCGTTCTGAATAAACAAAGCATAAATTGGTGCTAGCAAATTCATTGCTGAATACAAAAGTGTGTCCGAAAGAATTAATAGCTTTATAACCAAACTAACTTTATAATTTTTAACTCCTCGAATTAAAGATCTATAGTTCATAATTTTAAGTATTAGATATTAAAATCCCACGTATTGTACTTCTTCTTGAAGTTGAATGAAAACTTATTGCGAACTTAACGAAGCTCTGCCCTAGCCACACAATTTAAAGATAACTGATCACCTTCTTTAACTATCTCAAGTATCGCACAATCTCCGAGCTTAATATTCTTTCCCTTACTCAAAACTTCTCGTACATAGGTACTGATAATTCCGCCATGAGAAACAATGGCAATTGTGTCATAATCCTCATGCAAAAGATTTTCAAAAACTGCAGTTGCTCTTTTTGTGATATCTTCATAGCTTTCAGAGTCTGTAACATCATGATTAGTTTTATCCTCAGAAATTTTTTCAAAATCAACAGGATGTCGTTCTTTTGCTTCGACCTTTGTAAGGCCGGACAAAACACCGTAATTATTTCTTTCTCTCAAATCCTCAACTACTTCAACCGGAACATTTAATGATTTGCGAACCTCTTCTGCTGTTTCCCTGGCTCTTATTCTTGGACTGACAAAAATAACTTCAATTCCTTTTCCCTGAAGTTGTTGGGCCAGTTTTTGAGACTGTTTTTTTCCTTTGTCGGTAAGATGATCATCATAATCACCGCCATACCGATCCTCGATGTCACCTGTAGTTTCGCCGTGGCGGATTAGGTAAATTTTCATATAATTTAACTTTTCATATTTTAACTTTAGAATCCCACATATTGAACCTCTTCTTCCAGCTGAACACCAAACTTATCACGTACTTTTGTTTTTACTAAACTAATGAGCTGCATTACGTTATCAGCTGTGGCATTATCGAAATTAACAATAAAATTTGCATGTACATCAGAAATCATAGCTCCGCCGATCTTTTTGCCTTTTAACTCTAGTTCTTCGATAAATTTGGCGGCCGGCAACTTGCCTTTGATTTCCCAATCCTTATATTTTTCCAATTCTGGCGTGTAAAGTAAATTCTTGAATGAACAGCCAGCGCTAGGTAGATTTAACGGTTGCGAACACATTCTTTTGTTCCATTCATCTTCAATTTGCTCTAATTTCTCAGCTGCATTGGTATCAGCAATTAAACGAAAAACCACTTCCGCAATAATCCAATGTTTATTTTTCTTGAAAAGACTTTCTCGATAAGCAAACTCACATTCTTCTTTACTCAAAACTATCAGACTAACCTCTTCGCCTTCGACATCAATAATCTCTACGCGGTCAACATAATCACCAGCTCCCTGACCATAAGCGCCAGCATTGCCATAAACCGCCCCGCCAACCGTACCAGGAATATTAGCTCCAAATTCTAATCCACCAAGTCCATGTTTCACGCTATCGCGAATAAAACCTGACCAACTATTACCAGCAAATACTTTAGCACTAGAAGTGGAAAACTCTGTTTGCCCTTCGTCAAGCTTAATAACCAACCCGTCATAACCGTTATCTGAGACTAATACATTACTGCCACCACCCAAAATAAAAAAAGACAGTTTTAACTCACGAGCTGCTTTCACTGCCTTGTACAAATCAATCTTATTATTCACTTTAACCAAAAATTTGGCGGGTCCGCCAATTTTAAAAGTAGTATATTTTGCCAAAGGCTCATTTTCCAAAACCTCCAGTCCGATTTTTTGAGATAACTGCTGTTTCATAGTTACATTATAACAAAATCCTTCCAATTAATCAAATTTCAACTTAACAGAGGTTTTGCCTGTTTTGGCATAACCCTTCGCTGATTTGGTTCTGGCTAATTGACCACTCAGTGAACCTGAAGACTTGGCAAATTTCTTCTTTTGTTGCTTTTTTGGCCGTCCCTTTTTACGTATTTGATCATCCATATATTCGTATTAAATCTCACTCGCAAGCTTATAAATATCTCCAGCGCCCATCACCAAAACAACATCTTCATCCTGAATTATGGACTTGACCTTTACTCTCGCCTCCATTAAATCTTCAGCATATTCAATTTGCTTCTTTGGATCATTTTGCTTAATTTTTTCAACCAAGTCCTTGGAGCTAATACTCTGTCCTTCTTCACGACCCGCGACATCATAAATTTCCGGAACAATAACAACATCAGCCAGATCAAAACTTTTCACAAAATCATCAAACAACTTTTTAGTTCGATCTCTTTGATGCGGTTGGAAGACTACAACAACCCTTCGGCCAGGTAAAAATTCACGAACAGCCTTGATTGTTTCCTGAATAGCGGTTGGGTGGTGAGCGTAGTCTGAGATTACTGTATACTTTTCATTCTTTATAACCTCGAACCTACGCCATATCCCCTTGAACTCACTAAGTGCTTGCTTAACTTTTCCAATTGGAACATCCAGAGACAACGCGTAAGCAATCGCGGCTAAGGCATTATAAATATTATAATCACCAGGAACATTTAACTCAAAATCACCGATATCCTGACTATAATAAACCACATTGAAGACTTGTTTTCCTGGTAACTTGCGAACATTATCAGCCCACACGTCTGCGCCACCGATTAATCCATATCTAATCAGCTTACATTTTGGTAAAATAAGATCTCGAATATTAACATCATCATTATTATAAATTAATACATCATCCTGATCACGCAGACCGCTAATGTATTGCTGAAATGTTTGTTTAATATGATTTATATCTTTGTAAAAATCTAAATGATCTTCTTCAATATTATTCAAAATAATTGTTTGCGGTTTCAAAAGCAACATGTGAGCTCGGTATTCACAAGCCTCCATAATTAATAGCTCCGATTGTCCGCAACGAAAATTCTTATCTAACTTATCAAAACATGACCCTAAAATTACACTAGGATCTTTTTGTGCGTCAATCAGCACTCCGGCCAGCATCGCAGTAGTTGTTGATTTACCATGTGTGCCAGAAACTGCCACAGTTTTATTTTCACGGCTAAGCTCACCCAAAACTTCGAAATAACTTTTTTGAGTAATACCCTGTTCTTTTGCTTTAATTCTTTCAGGATTATCATTGGGGACGGCGGATGAATACACAAACAAATCACAAGCATACGTAACATTCTCCGCTTTTTGCTCATAATAAATTTTGATGCCCAGCTTTTCCAATGCTTCAGTTATTTCAGACTTTTCTACATCCGAACCAACAACTTCTACTCCATGACAATTAAAATACCGCGCCACAGCTGAAACGCCAATACCGCCTATTCCTGAAATGTAAACTTTTTTTATATTATCTGAATTCATACTAATTGATTTGTTTTGTATTTTCTTTGAACCAGGACAGTGACACGTAATTTATGTCAGTTTTGCTATCTACGTTATGAGCAACACACAAGTCTCCAGATGAATCTATAAGAAAACCAGTAACTATCCAAGTGTCAACTTGAACAGCATCTTCGTATTGATATTTTTCACCAATCACAATACCATCAAATTCATTCTTTGCCAAGTAGTACTCTTTACTATTTTCATAAAACGGAACATCCGATTCTTTTAATACAGCACCAGGAGAAGTTATTAATACAGACCCATTCTGTCCTGGAAATTTTATAGCGATCTCGTCACTCTCTAATCTAAGAATAGTGCACCGAATCCACTTTGTAGCATTCCTATAATAAACAATATCTTCAACTGTAATTTCTTCGTCAAACTTAAGATCTTCTATTTTCACCACCTTTGTCTCAATAAACTCAACAATCTCCTCTTTCTTGGCGATGTAATCGCGCATAACTTGAAGTGCTTCATTGTCACCGGCCTCAGCTTTCTCTTTCAGTTCAGCAAATCCAAGACCACCTGAGATTTCTTCCAACTCTGACATTAATTTATCAAAATGCACTTGCTGAACTTCGGTGAAGTTAGCTTTGAGGGATTTCTCGGTTAGTTGTTCTATGCTTTTCATATTTGATATTTTTTAGTAGGTATTGGTTATTGGGTATTAGAAATTTTACTCGTTACTGTTCTCGTCCCGCATAGCGGGATCCCGTTTGCGGGAGATTTAACATACTTAGTATTGCTTCTCTGCGTAGCGGAGTCCGCTATGCGGACGTGATTCATAGACTATTCTACTTTTTTAAATCTATTATTAAAAGATTGTACATCTTCATTAAAAATATCATTATTTACCTTTATTTCAAAATCAAATACCCACAAAACATGAGCTATTCCAGATTGAATAGTAAAACCAACAATTTTTACCGGCCGAGCCCTGTCTGACTTCTCTATAAAATTATCACCAATCGAGTGTTCGTATAAATCTCTACTAGCTAACAACTTTGCTTCTCCAAATTGAAGAGTTTTAACGCTACGACTTGATTCCTTTAGCACAAAGCCTATGGGAGTTGTATGTTTTCCTATTGTCTCAGATAAAAACTCAACATTATTCCCATCAATGCTTTCAACTGTACCCTTTTCAAATGTTTTACGTCCATAGGATGGAAACATGTAAACAATATCACCAATTTTTATTTTTATTTTCTTTGTTTCAATAAACTCAACAATCTCCTCTTTCTTGGCGATATAATCGCGCATAACTTGAAGTGCTTCTTTGTCACCGGCTTCAGCTTTCTCTTTCAGTTCAGCAAATCCAAGCCCACCTGAGATTTCTTCCAACTCAGACATTAATTTATCAAAATGCGCTTGCTGAACTTCGGTGAAGTTAGCTTTGAGTGAATTTTCAGTTAGTTGTTCTATGCTTTTCATGAGGATTAACTATTGGTTATTGTGTATTGGTTATTGGGTATTGGGTATTGGGTATTTTATTCGTTATTGTTCTCGTCCCGCATAGCGGGATCCCGTTTGCGGGAGATTTAACATACTTAGTATTGCTTCTCCGCGTAGCGGAGTCCGCTGTGCGGACAAATTTCATAATTATTCATTGTCTTTTTCTAATACTTCAAAATATTCTGCAACCTTGTCAGTGTTTACCATAATCATCTTTGCAAATGGAAGGCCTTGACCAACGTTAAACATAATTTTTACCAATATTTCAAAACCACTCTTTTGTATTTGATCTCCTCGCGGAACTGCAAATCTTTCTATTTCAACATCTTTCACGTCAATGGCCTCAATATGCCAAGGTAACTCTGGGCAGAACTCTTTAGCCATCGATTGATCAAGAAACTTTAATTTTTGCCCGACCCACAATCCATAATATTTATTTCTTTCAAACACCTCTACAAAACCTACATTTTCTACATTTATCTCATTTCCTGAAGTTTTAAAAAGCTGATCTTTGTTAACAGGGAGACTAAATCCTTCTTTCTCACCTTCCAATTTAATATGAATTATATCAACGACGTCTGAATCTTTCCGAATGATTTCACATTTTTGCCAGACACTGTCCCTATAAATCTGGGCCTGGTCACCAGGGTGTAATTCAACTTCTTCAAATTTTCCACCCGGAAATTCCTTCTTCTCAATAAACTCAACTATCTGCTCTTTCTTGGCGATGTAATCACGCATTACTTGTAGTGCTTCTCGATCACCGTCCTCAGCTTTTTCTTTCAGTTCAGCAAAACCAAGTCCACCTGAAACTTGTTCTAACTCAGACATTAATTTATCAAAACGCGCTTGCTGAACTTCGTCGAAGTTAGCTTTCAAAGATTTTGATTGTAGTTCAGAGTCGAAATTCATAATAAATTATTTTTTTATAGCTTTTTTCAGTTTCTCAATATCATAAGAGCAAGCAAAACTCAGTGATCCTCCAGTAACAGTATTGAAATCAAAATGAACGAGAGCTAAAAGCTTATCTGGCAGACTACTATTAAAAAAAACTCTTAAAATTTTTGCGGTTTTAAGTTCATGCTTCTCAAAATCCTTCCTTACACCCTTATCCAAAACGCCCTGAATATCAAAATCATTAGGATCTATCTGGTATTTTTGAAGTAATTTTAATCCGAAAATCGACTTCACATCAAAATTATAAACAATATCGCCAACTGACATTTCTTCAGTTTTTTGAACTTTTATCAAGTCTTTTTTTAAAATCCACGGCTCCGCTACCCCGTTAACCCCTGTTCTTATTTTAATCAAATTACCGTTAGCTTCAATATCAATAACTGGACAAATCTTACCATGATGACCAGCCCCTGGTTTCCAAAACATAACTTTGTCAAGCACTTCAATATCACATTCCCATGTTATTGGCACCTCCTTATTTTCAATAAACTCAACAACCTCCTCTTTCTTGACGATATAATTGCGCATAACTTGCAAGGCATCTTTATCACCGCCCTCAGCTTTCTCTTTCAGTTCAGCAAAACCAAGTCCACCTGAAACTTGTTCTAACTCAGACATTAGTTTATCAAAATGTCGCTGTTGGCGTTCATCAAAGTTTGCTTTGAGAGATTTCTCTTGTAATTGTTCTAGAGTTTTCATATTTTAAGTATTCCCACAACCTGAAACTGGGGGAAATGTATTTTGTAGTTGTTACATGTTACATGATTTATGATACATGATTTCCACTTATTTTTCAACAAAAAAATCCTTACTTTGAGTAAGGACTGTGTATTATTTCTCTAAATTACTTAAATCAGTTTTTAATCGCAGAATTTCTGCGCTCATTGCATCACGTAGCTTTTCAATTACCTTGAGAATGGTTTGATAAACCATATCTTCATCTTGATTACACTTTTTCCTAGCAATCGCCTTGTTCTTCACAGAAGCTGCTTTTATGTGAACCATACCGTAAAAAACATCACAGTATTGCACAAAAAATGTCATATCGTTGAGTGCATTTTTCAGAACGGCTTTCTTTTCCTCAACTGATAACTCCTTCTTACAGACTGGTGCCCAGTCAATATCTGGATACAAGGCCTCCACTGCCCGTTCATTAACTTTGGTTGCCTGTTCAAAATATCGATACAATAAAGTCATCCCAGCGTTAATCTCGTCATTGGAAGGACTTCTGTTTATACCGATCAGTAACGGATTTTCTTTTGTCGGCTTTTTGATCTGAGCCTGTGCTTCTGGTACAGCTACAAACAAAACTGAAATTGCCAAAAACATAAACGCCAGTATTACCAACACAAAGTAGAAAAACGAGAATGAAACTGGCGAGTAATCAACATCCATGGCTCGGGCAACTCGCGAACTGCGTCGCATTTCAAAACGCTTGTAGTAACTCATGACTCAACCTCATATTTGAATGAACTAAGGTCTTAATTTAGCATAGGCTTATATCTTTGTCAACTGAAACAAGGACCAAAAAAGACCTCAAAATAGAAGTCCTGAATATTTTTTTATTTTAACTTCGCAACCGTCACTATATTTAAACCTCGTAACCACGAGCTCTTCTTTCCTGGCCGATCCGGATCATTCTTCGCGCTGTAATAGTTTTTGGTCACTGTAAATCCGTTTTTCTGAAGTAATCTTTTAATTCTTCCTTTTGTAAATGCGTAATAATAGAGTGGAACGTCGACGCCTGTGGTTTTCCAATGAGTTGTAACTCCACGCTCACCAAAAAGAATCATGGCCAGCGAAACATTTTTCCAGATTGATTTTAAATTATCTCGATTCCAAAGATTCCAGTTTACCATCAACAGTTTTCCACCCGGTTTCAACAATCTTTTCACATTTTCTATGACAGACTGTTGATTATCCTTTGGAAAATGGTTCAAAGAAGAAACCATGAAGATAACGTCAAATTTCTTAATACCCAATTCACAATCCCCAATATCCAATACATCACAAACTTCAAATTTCTGATCAGGATATGATTTTTGTGCCTGTTTAATCAACCCTTCACTATTATCAATACCTAAATAACTTATACTTTCACCTTTTACCTGTAAACTTTCCACTAGCCGCCCATTTCCACAACCCAAATCAAGAATGTTATCGCCATCCTTGATATTTTTTGCCAAAAAGGAAATATCACCCCAAACATAACCACGAGTGCTAGAAAATAATTCCGCAATCTTATTGTAACTTTGCTTATTTTGTTCGATTAGATCCATATTGAATAAATATCAAATTTAAGCTATTATAGTAATGTTACTAAATTCTTAATTCATACTTCATAATTCACAATAGTGTATGTCAAAATCAAAAAAACTTCAAGTACTATGCATCGTTCTAATTATGACAGCTTTGCCAATTTTAGCAAGCGCAGCTGGCTTTCATTCAGGAAAAATTTATTTACAAGTAGAATCTAATGGCGAAGCCTGGTACATTAATCCAACCAGCAACAACCGCTACTATTTAGGTCGACCTGATGATGCCTTTGCAATTATGCGTGGACTTGGCCTAGGAATCACCAATGAAAATCTAAAACAAATCCCAATTGGCCTAATCAATATTTCTGGTAATGACAATGATCTTGATGGCCTGGGCAATGATTTGGAAACTGCCATTGGAACAGATTACAACAATCCAGATACCGATGGTGATGACTTTTTAGACAAATCGGAAGTCGAAAGTTGGAATAATCCAAATGGTGAAGGGGCACTACCTGTAAACAATGCTTTGATTAATAACCTAAAAGGACGCATTCTACTTCAAGTTGAAAACAACGGCGAAGCCTGGTACCTAAACCCAAACGACAACAAGCGTTACTTTCTTGGACGACCGCAAAGTGCCTTTGAAATAATGCGGCAACTAGGAATTGGCATTACCAATGCTAACCTAAACCAAATTCCATCCAGCTACGTCAAAGCTGAAAAAGAAATTTCAGAACATTATAGTATTGATTATCCGAACAGTTGGAATTTCTCACAAAACTTGCAACACTCAGACGCAGTTTATAACAAAATGACAATTGTTCACGATTCTTTATTTGAATTTTCTACCGGTGCCGGTTATTTGGAAATCCTAACCCTAGAGTCCGGAAAAGATTACACTCTGGGCGATTTCAACGTTTCCGCCAAGACAGGCGCTGAAAAAATTTACAATGAAGATTTCGTACTTGAAGTAAAGCCAGTAAAAAAACAAAAATTTAAATATCAAACACTTGTAGAATACAAAACCGAAACATTTGATAAGGGTGCAAAGCTGTATGCCGATATAATGATCAACACACACAAGTTCATTCATATGCATATGGCAATCTTTAACGAGACTGACGTTAAACTTTACGAAGATTATTTTAATGATATTATAAAAGACTTAAAGTTAGTTTATTAAGAAAAAATAAGGCTACACAAGGCTATACGAGGCAACAAGGCTCAACTGTGTAATGTATGAACAAAGCAAACAGTAAAAATTTAGGTGGTCATACTAAGATGGTTGTTTGGCAAAGCATCGAACAACTTGATGACATCGTGCAGGACATTTTAATGTGTATCCCTAAAAACAAATACAAAATATATAACCAACTAGAAAGCTCAAACGATTCTGTCGCCTCAAACTTTGTTGAGGGATACTATTCCGGTTATCTCGGTGAATATATTAAATTTCTAAAATACAGTAGACGTTCAGGTGCTGAAGTCTATACTCGTGGAAGAAGAGTTTATAAACACAAATATTTTGGAGACAATCTATATAAAAAGTTTGAAGAACGCTGCGTAAAAACCATGTATTTAATTGACAGAACAAGACAATCTCTCGAAAAGAAACGTAATCAATTATAACTTTTGTTGCCCTCCTATTTCTCTGTCCCCCGTTCCCTTTTCTAGCCCTGTTTAGCCCTGTTGTCCTATGAATATTCACAAACAACTAGTTTTGAAACTAGCTGGCTTGAAGGTAAAAAATTCTAATCGCCTAAACAAAGTCAAACGCCAGTTTGCCAACAAACACAAGATCGGCATGATAAGCAATGCCGAACTTTTGTATTTATATCGACAAATGCTCAAGAAAAAAGCGCTACCTCACAATGAAGACCTAGAAAAATTATTACAAAAAAGAAAAATCCGCACATTGTCAGGTGTAGCCCCTGTTGCAGTTTTGACAAAACCATACCCCTGCCCAGGAAAATGTGCCTACTGTCCAGACGAAAAATTAATGCCCAAAAGCTACCTATCAAATGAACCGGCAGTTATGAGGGCAATTTTAACTAAGTTTGATCCGTTTACCCAAGTAAATGTACGAATTCGCGCACTAACTGACAATGGCCACCTGACCGATAAAATTGAATTAATCATTATGGGTGGCACCTGGTCATACTTTCCTAAACAATATCAAAGTTGGTTTATAAAAAGATGTTTTGATGCTTGTAATGGAAAAACTGCCAAGAATATAGAACAAGCTCACAAGTGGAACGAAAACGCCAAACATCGTATTGTTGCTCTAACTATAGAAACAAGACCTGATTATGTTTCCCAAAAAGAAATTGCCTACTGGCGAAAACTTGGAGCAACCAAAGTAGAACTTGGTGTACAATCGCTTAATGATAAAGTTTTGCATTTAAATAAAAGAGGTCACTATATCAAGGAAGTAGCTGAAGCTACAAAATTATTCAAAATGGCTGGTTTCAAAGTGGCCTACCACATGATGCCGAATTTGCCAGGCTCAACCACTGCTAAGGATTTAAAAGATTTTAAAACTCTTTTCGGAGACGAAGGATTTCAGCCGGACTTGATTAAAATTTACCCAACGGTTGTAACAAAGAACTCCCTACTTTTTCGTTGGTGGAAACAAGGCAAATACAAACCTTATTCAGCAAAAAAATTATTCGATTTACTTATCAAAATAAAGTTGTTAGTACCAGCCTATGTAAGAATCATCCGTTTAATTAGAGACATTCCACTTGAAAGCATTGAAGCTGGCAATCCTATTTCCAACCTAAGACAAGATCTACAAAAGGAGTTACATAAGCAAGGTAAATTCTGTAAATGTATTCGTTGTCGCGAAGCGCGTGAAGATTTACAAGGATTAGACAAAGCAAAGCTATCCAAAATTCACTACCAGGCACCTGATGCTGATGAATATTTTTATCAACTAACAAATTATAATAAAAAGAAGTTATTTGCATTCCTTCGTTTAAGATTACCACACAAAGACGAGCAAAACTTTATTCCAGAACTTCAAGATTGTGCTATGATTCGCGAAATTCACACTTACGGTCGTTTAACTCCCTTAGAAAAAGAAAAAAAGAAAAAGAACATTCAACATTCAGGACTTGGAACAAAACTAACACTGGAAGCTGAAGAGTTTGCTAAGAAAAAAGGCTTCGCTAAAATGGCCGTGATTTCTGGCGTAGGCGTACGCGGTTTTTACAAAAAACTTGGCTATAAGCAAGTTGGGACATATATGATTAAAGATTTAAGTTGTAAGACTAAAACAAAGAAATAAAAACACCGAAACCCTTTCCTGAATTTAATCCACTCAAAATAAAGTACCTTCAATTAATATACATTAACCTCGACTAGTCTTGGCAAAAACACCAATTTAGTATAAAATAAACTTACTTAAATATCACAACTTTAACCTAAAATCTAACATGAAAGTATACTCAGGCTCAAAATATCCTAAACATAAAAGTTACTACAAAAAACCCTTTCTAAAAACAAGAGGCTTTTATTTTTTATTAATAGTAATTATCGCCGTAAGTAGTTTTATATACTTTTCTATCAAAAACACTTCCCCGGAAGATATTAACGACCAAAAATTTTCTGATCAAAATAATTTGCCTATCAACTCCGCAAAAGTACTGCTTGCTGACGGCAGCCTCGAAATCAAAGCCCCAAATGAAAACTGGCAAGCCATAGGTCCAGATTTTCAAATTGAAAGCCAAAGCTATATCAAAACCGGCTCAGACTCAAAAGCGATCATTGAATTACCTGATAAAAGCTTAATTCGCATGAAGGCCGACACTCAAATCAAACTTGAAGAAATCGGGATGGCCGATATTATTATTGAGCAACTAAACGGAACCGCCTTTCATCGAGTTAATGATAGTTCCACTGCAATCTACCGCGTCAAAAACGGTTCATCTGAGCTGACTGCCCTCGGAACAGCCTTTAATGTTTTTACAACTAGTCAATTAACTAAAGTCACTGTAACGGAAAGCAGAGTCAAGGCTAAAATATATGACAAAGATGAAAATATTATTAACATGAGAACAATTGATAGTGGCACCACGGCAACAATTAATCCTGATTTAGCTTTAGAAAAAATGATAGAAACTGAAGATGTTTCCAGCAATGACCTGATTGACGACAATTGGTACGCCTGGAACCTGGAACAAGACCAAAATTATAAATTTTTTACTGGCATCTTTGAACAAACTATAAAATTAGTTATAACGAAACCTGAAAAAGCGGAAATGACCGTTGATAATGAGAAAATCACCATCGCTGGTGAAACAGAGCCTGGCGCTGACATCTTTATGTCTGGAAAAGAACTGGATAACAACGATGGGCACTTTGAAACTGAATATTTATTAGGTTCAGGTGAAAACGAAATTGAAATTGTTGTCCAAAAAGGCAAAAACAAAAACAAGAGATTACTTTTAATAACCTCTACGAAAGAAAAATCTATTCTAACATTATCTGGCAAAACTGAAGATAACGCAGTTACTTTATCCTGGGAATCTGAGAACCTTGATGACTTCACAGATTTCATTGTCCTAAAAGGTGGGACCGAAGATCCAACATATCCAGATGCACCATATCATTCAGTCAAATCAACTCTTTTTTCAGACACTTGGTCAAACTTAAGTGATGGTCACTATTTCTTCCGTATTTGTACCTTAAACAGTGAAAATGAGTGCTCTAATTATACAGATAATTATGAAACTTCTGTTGGTGAAAACAATGTTACCGAGGGGTCAATTGCTTTAGTTGCCACAAAAGAAGACGAAAATATAACGCTAAGTTGGAATTTAAGTAATGACTTGAACCCAACAGATGGGTTTAAAACCATTATCTCTCAAACTGAAGATCCTGTTTATCCAGGTAATTCCTATCATTCATTAAATAGTAATGAACGTAATGACACTTGGAAAAAACTTACTCCTGCAACATATTATTTTCGAGTTTGCCTACTCAAAGACAATGTCTGTATTTTGTACAGCAATAATGTAGCTATTGAACTCGAAGAATTACAACAAACTGGTAAATTAACTTTAATTGGTGCACAAAATGGAAATAAAATCGACCTAGCCTGGGAAAACTCAGACACTCCAGTTACCAAAGGATTTAAAGTAATCATGGGTGAAAGTCCTGGAATCACTTTTCCAAGCAAAGACCACCATCTAATAACTTCCAATACCGCAACTAATGACTCCTGGGCAAACCTAGAAACAGGAAAAACTTACTACTTTCGTATTTGTCAAAACTTAGGTAGTAGTTGTGGCGTTTATAGTAATGAAGTAAAAATCAATTTTTAAAAATAACCAATTGACCAATTAACCAAACTCTAAACAAATACGAATATTCAAAATACAAATTATTTTAAATTTAAAGCTTTTGAGTTTTGAATTTTAATTAGGATTTGATAAATTGATTAATTGATAATTAACTTAGTATGCTTACTCACCTATCAAAACAAGATCCTCAAATTGCTGAGGCCATAGAAAAAGAGCTCAAACGACAACAAGAAGTAATTGAGCTCATTCCTTCAGAAAATTTTGTTTCAGTATCAGTTCTTGAAGCGCTGGGTAGTGTCCTGACTAACAAATATTCAGAAGGTTATCCAGGTAATCGTTATTATGGTGGAACCGAAAACGTAGATATTACCGAACAACTGGCGATTGACCGAGCGAAACAACTATTTCAAGCTGAGCATGCTAATGTTCAACCATTATCTGGTGCGCCAGCTAATATTGCAGCTTATTTTGCTTTGCTTAAACCAGGCGACACAATTTTGGGGATGGACCTATCACATGGTGGTCATTTAACCCATGGACATCCAGTTACTTCCATGTCAAAAATATTCAATTTCATAAGATACAAAACTGACAAAGAAACCGGATTGATTGATTATGATAATTTACTAGAGATGGCCAAAGAACATCAGCCTAAATTAATTTTAGTTGGCTACTCAGCATATTCCAGAGAGATTGATTACCAAAAAGTTCAACAAATCGCTGATGAAGTTGGAGCCTTAACCATGGCTGACATTGCGCACATAGCGGGCTTAATTGCAGCTGGGGTAATGAACAATCCTGTACCAATCTTTGATATTGTTACAACTACAACTCACAAAACTTTAAGAGGCCCTCGCGGAGGCATGATCCTATGCAAAGAAAAATGGGCCGGAAAAGTTGACAAGGCCGTTTTCCCTGGATTGCAAGGTGGCCCACATGAACATAATATTGCAGGAAAAGCCGTTGCTTTTGGTGAAGCTCTAAAACCTGAGTTTAAAGTTTACGCAGCTCAAATCCTAAAGAATGCCAAAGCTCTAGAAAACAAACTAAAGGAACATGATTACAAAATAATGTTTGGTACAACCGAAAATCATTTATTATTAATTGATGTTTCAAACAAAAACTTATCTGGCAAACAGGCTCAAGAACTATTGGATTCAGTTGGCATCACTTGTAATAAAAACATGATCCCCGATGACCCAAGAAGCCCGATGGATCCATCTGGCATCAGGCTAGGAACCCCAGCCATGACCTCTCGTGGCTTTACTGAACAAGACTTTGAATTAGTTGGTGAACTCATTGCCAAAACTTTAGCTAACCCAGAGGATCAGCAGGTTCATTCTGAAGTTAAACAACAGATTCAGCAGTTGACCACGAAATACCCGCTCTATCCAGAATTAAATAACTAATTATATACTAATACTAACAAAAAGTATTAATCATATGATCAAATTATATTCAAATCAACTATGATAGAAAAAATAATAGATGGTAATGATCTAAGCGAAAAATTTATCCAAAAAATTAAAAAGCAAGTTCGAGAAATGGAAGAAAAACCAAGCTTGGCTGCTATTTTAGTTGGAGATGATCCAAGCTCAAACTTATATGTTAAATTAAAAAAACGAGCTTGTGACGAATGCGAAATTGACTTTCATGGTTATACCATCGAAAAAGATTTCTCCGAAGAAGAACTCATCAAAACCATCCACTTTTTAAATTCTGATCCCAGTACTGACGGGATTTTAGTTCAATTACCTTTACCCCCCCAATATAATACTGACAAAGTTATTGCTGAACTTGATTTCCGGAAGGACATTGACGGTTTTCATCCGACTAACCGAGAAAACATGCAGAAATGTGTCTACAAATTAATGCCTCCGCTACCCGGAGCAATTATCGAAATGATCAAATCTACTGGTGAAGTTATTGAGAATAAACAAATTTGTGTTCTTTGCAACACCCCAATGTTTGCTGATCCATTTAAATGTGTTTGGCAAGCCAAAAATACAATTGAAGTAATAACGACTAAAGATAATTGGTCTGAAGCCACAAAAAAAGCGGACATATTAATAGTCGCTGTAGGAAATCCTAATTTAATTACTAAAGACTCAATAAAACAAGATGCTATCATTATTGATGTGGGAATAAACAAAGTTGGCAAACAAATTATAGGTGATGTAGATCTTGATGATGTAATTGAAAAAGTAAAATATATTTCTCCAGTTCCTCGTGGCGTAGGTCCCATGACCATTGCCATGTTGCTAAAAAACCTTGTTGAACTGAAAACTTTTTAAAAAAATTTAGGGCCTGCTCCTTAGAGTCAGGCCCAATATTATAACAAGTATTAAACGAACTAGCCCGGTGGCTCTTCAGTCTGCTGCAGAGTCTGCATGCGAACGGCCTCCTTCAAGCTTAACAATTTACAGGGAGGGTTAAACCGCCCGAATCGAATCACTATTGTTCGATCCTGACTACCTCGACGTTTACGCGATTTTACGCGAAAAGTCTCGATTTTCCAGGTTTTCCAGCCAAGCTGTTCAGTTAACTGCTCGATGTGTACGTTCACGAGACAAATCCAGGTGGTCGACTTACAAAGTTTCAACATTTCAATTTAATTGCGACCTTTCAAAAAACGTACACTATGAGCTCACATCAGCAATCGCCAGTCATTCGTGGTCCCTCCGTTTTTTATTATCAAATTAGCTCTAAAGAACGTCGGACATTTTTCCCCCTCCGAACTGGGTGCCACGAGCTAGAGGAATCTCTGCTCGCCAACTACGCATGGTGGCATCACCCCCACCTCGGGCTTCACGCTGAATAACTCAAAGGCTCTCAGCATGAACGTAACTGCATTATAGCATATACTTAACAACTTGTCAATAGCCAGATTAACTGCAAGCTAATTTTACACAAAATACTTATCCAGAGTCTATTCACTTGTGCTTATTACAATACTCTAATAAGATGTAGATAGATAATGATCAATTGACCAATTTGCCAAATCCTAAACAATGTCAAAACTCAAAATGATAAAATACGAATTTCACTTTTGAATTTGTATTTCTATATTCCTCAACCGACCAACAATTCAACAGTAATTTAGATTTTGATCAATTGATTAATTATAATTTTCAATAAATATGTCCGATCAATTACCTAGCAAAATCCCACCACAAAACCTAGAAGCTGAGCAATCTTTGCTAGGCTCTCTTTTGTTAGATAAACATGCATTAGACAAAATTGCGGACATTATAGACCCTGATGATTTTTACAAAGAGGCCCACCGCTACATTTATGAAGGCATGGTAGATATATACTCAAGACAAGAACCAATTGACTTGTTAACCATAACTAACCTTTTAGAAGAACGAAATCATTTAAAAAAAGTTGGGGGGCGCAGTTATCTGGCGAACCTAGCTAATATTGTGCCTACGGCCAGTCATGTTATACAATACGCTCACATTATCAAGAAAAAAGCTACTTTGCGACGATTACAACGTGTGGCAACTGAAATTGTGGGCTTATCCAGCAATGAAGATGAGGACATTGATAAATTACTAGACCTATCCGAACAAAAACTGTTTACTGTCTCACAACGTTTTTTGAAACAAAGTTTTACTCCAATTAGCAACATTCTGGGCGACACTTTTGACAGGATTGATGATATGCACAAAAACTCTGGTCAAATGCGTGGCTTGGCCAGTGGATTTACTGAACTAGATACTCTTCTAGCAGGATTCCAAAAATCAGACTTAATTGTTTTAGCGGCCCGGCCATCTGTAGGAAAAACTTCCATAGCATTAGACATGGTTCGAGAAATTGGTATTCGAGGAAAGGTACCAGTTGGTATTTTCAGCTTGGAAATGTCCAAGGAGCAAGTGGTTGACCGCCTGCTCTGCGCTGAATCAAACGTTGATTTATGGAAACTAAGAACCGGTCGCCTATCTGACCGTGAAGATGATGATGATTTTCCTAGATTGGGTCATGCCATGGGATTATTATCTGAATCTCCAATTTTCATTGATGATTCAGCCACCTTAAATGTAATGGAGATCCGAACCAAAGCACGACGATTAAAATCTGAACATAATTTAGGAATGATAGTAATTGATTATCTTCAGTTGATGGAAGCGCGCGCCAACTCTGAAAGTCGCGTACAGGCTGTAGCAGAAATCACTCGCGCACTTAAAGGAATTGCTCGTGAATTAGATATTCCGGTGTTAGCATTATCTCAGTTATCCCGTGCGGTAGAAATGAACAAGCCAGCGATTCCAAAATTAGCGAACTTGCGTGAATCTGGTTCAATTGAGCAGGATGCTGATGTTGTACTCTTCATTTACCGTAAAGCTTCAGATAGAAATTACCGAGATGAAGAATTGACGGCGCAGGAAAAACATATTGCTGAAGTTCACATTGCCAAACATAGAAACGGGCCTACTGGCCTAGTAAAACTCTTTTTTGACGGACCTAAGGCCAGTTTTCGTAACCTTGATAAACGATTTTCACAACATGAATCCAGCTTTGATGAATAATTTATTATAAAGTATTATTTTTATGTTCGACAAACTAAAAATGCTAAAACAAGCAAAAGACTTACAATCCAAAATGGCCAGCATGAACTTTGATCATGAAGAAAACGGAATTAAGCTTTCAGTGAATGGCAAACAAGAAGTAATTTCTCTTGAAATTACTAATGATGAATTACTCGAAGATAAAGAAAAATTAGAAAGACTCTTGAAACAAACTGTAAATAATGCAATCCAAAATTCTCAACGCCAGGCAGCCATGAGCATGCAAGGTGAACTCGGTGGACTGTTTTAATTTTACCAGAAATGAGGCCTGCACAGTGTACAGGCCCTACCCACCTCGTTTTATGCGTTATCCTGAAACTATCAACAACCTAATCGAATCCTTTTCTCGCCTACCGGGAATTGGACGCAAAACTGCTGAGCGGTTTGTTTTTTATTTACTAAAGAGACCTGGTGCTGAAATTGAAAAATTTGCCAAAAACCTGTATGAACTGCAAAAACACAACTTTACTTGTCCAGATTGTTTTAATTTTTCCGAAAACCAAGGATTATGTTCAATTTGTTCTGATTCAACCAGAAACCAAAATACAATTTGTGTAATTGAAGAATTCCATGATCTAAATGTTATTGAAGCTACAGGTGAATATAAGGGACTATATCACGTACTTGGTGGCAAAATAGACCCCCCTGAAGGCATCACTCCGGACAAACTAAAAATAAAGGAGTTATTGAGGAGAATACAACAAAACAATATTCAAGAAATTATTCTAGCCTTGAATCCAGACATTCAGGGTGAAGGAACTATTATTTACTTAAAAAACATTCTTAAACCTCTAAACATAAAATTAACTCTACTCGCACGAGGACTTCCAATGGGATCTGACATTGAATATGCGGATGAAATTACATTGAGTAATGCTCTGAAAGGGCGACAAGAATTAAAATAAACAGTTTATAATCAACACTTTCAGCTTAGCATTCCACGGGGTCTGGGGCGGAGTTCGCCCTCGCACTTCCCACGAACAAAAATTGTCCCCACGCGAATTCGAAGCTCCAGCGTTTTTTGGTTACTTTTTGACGCCAAAAAGTAACTCACCGAAGGACAACTCCTGGCATGATTATTAAAAATAAAAAACAGGCCTTATGGCCTGTTTTTATATTGTAAATTAAACTTTGTTGATCTTAACTTTTGTAAAATGTTGCCTGTGTCCAGCTTTTCGTCTATACCTTGTCTTTCTTTTATATTTTACAACTATCACTTTTTTATCACGAGCTTGTTCTAATATTTCAGCTTCAACCTTGGCATCCTTAAGAAAAGGTTTACCAATTTCTAGCTTTGAACCTTTGTCGTCTGATTTTAGTAAAACTTGGTCAAACTCAATTTTATCACCAACTTCACCTGGTAATTTCTCAAATTTCATTAATTGTCCTTTGGTAACTTTGTACTGCTTACCACCAGTTTTTATCACTGCTAAACTCATATTATTGAAGAAAACAAACGGGAATGTTCTCTTGTAATTTTAGATGTTAACTAACCATAGGATACACTATTTTATTTCTCCAGTCAATAGACGATCGCGCCTTTTTTTCTTTGTATAAACATAGGCTAAAATTAGCATAAATACCACCACAACCAAAACAACTGCTGCCATAAAACTTAAACCTTTATCCTGAAAGGAATATGCAATTAGACCAAAAAGTATAGCAATTAAATACAAAAAATACACAGCCTGTTTAACACTTAGCCCGGCATCCAACAAACGATGATGCAGATGCTTACGGTCAGCAGAAAATAATGGCTTATTTTCCATTCTCCGACGAATCAAAGTCCAAATGAAGTCCAGTACTGGAATTGAAAGTAACATTAAAGTTATTCCAACTTTACTACCACTAATTATAGACAAACTACCTAATAAAAAACCGGCCATCGTACTACCACCCTCACCTAAAAATATATTAGCAGGATTAAAATTAAATACCAAAAATCCAGCAAACACCCCGGCTATTATCACCGCCAGGAGAGCAACATCATATTGAATAATATCGCCCTTATTTAATGCGGTCAAAAATATAAAAACTGAAGCGATTATTGCTATACCAGAAACTAAACCATCAAGACCATCCAAAAGTTTAGTTGTATACATCATAGCGATTAGCCAAGCAAAGGTAAACAAGTCCGCAAATAAAGTTACTTTGTACGGAAATCCTTCATACCAAAATAAATTAAAACTGTATTTATTCAATTCAAAAAGTCCTTCACCAATCGGATTGGAAATAAATTCAATGCCAATACCGCAAATAATTACACTTAAAATTGCGAATACCGGCCAAATGATTTGCCATTTTGGTTTCAGATCAAACTTATCATCAAGAATACCACCGACTGCCAAAAATAAACTACCAATGAATATACCCAAAAGGTTTTTCAAAATTATAGTATCACCAATTAAATCCTTGGTGATGATTGAATAAATAAGTATTACTAAATTTATACTTAAAAAAATAGCCAATCCACCGAATAGCGGGGTTGGTTTTTTGTGAATCTTTCTTTGACCATCTGGCCTATCAATTGCCTTGGACCTTTTAGCAATCCAAATAACAACTGGTGTCAAAATCAGACAAGCAAAAAAAGAAAGCATTAGAGCGAAAATGTAATCGTAGCTGTTCATAAGTAAAACTAGCAAGAAGAGCAAGACAAGTAAAACAAGTAAAACAAGTAAAACTAACAAGACAGTAACTTGTCTCGTTGGTCTCGCTTGTCTAGCTAGTCTTGCTAGTTCAATTCTACACTATTTTACTATTTATTTCAACCTTAAACTTGACAATTTTCAAAAACTATAATATACTACTACATTGCACTAAAAACAAGGAGGTGTGCAATGTGGTTCTTGATTGTTTTCCTACTTTCAATTAGTCCTCGGTTGATCATGTTCATCCTGTTCGTGGCAACGGACTACTTGGGCAGTGCCTTTGACAGTGTCTTTTGGCCAATCGTAGGTTTTCTTTTCATGCCCTGGACCACACTGTGGTGCGCTTACGTATGGAACAATGGCGAATTCGGCACATGGCGAATCATTGTTCTGGTACTCTGCGTATTAGCTGATCTTGGTGGCGGCAAAACCGTAACCTCGGGCAGCTCTAGCTAAATTAACAAAAAAGACTCATGCTTCACTTGCATGGGTCTTTTACTTTTAAAATATAGTATTAAGGAATATAACAATTTACCTAAATTTCCTTGCCCTTCTCAACTCGAAGAGTATTTCCAACTTCAAGGATAACTTTATCGCGTCGACCAACTTCGCCAGCTAAAATCTTTTTAGCCAATGAATCATCAATCTTTTCTTGAATTGCTCTACGCAGTGGTCGCGCGCCAAACTTCGGATCAAAACCTGCTTCAGCCAATTCAGCAATAGCTGCTTCAGTAGCAGTAAATTCAATGCCCTTTTCTTTTAATCTTTTAGTTATTTTATTCACCATCAACTTAGCAATCTGAATAACATCCATCATTGATAGCGGTTTAAACACAACAACACCATCAAACCGATTTAGAAACTCTGGTCGATAATGTTCTTTTAATTTTTCATTGATTAAGACTTCTTTAATCTCTTCAACCGATGTGCCTTTATTTATTTCATCCTGAATATATTGAGCCCCTGCATTAGAGGTCATTATTATAATTGTATTAGTAAAGTCAATTGTACGCCCCTGAGCATCAGTCAATCTTCCATCATCCAAAACTTGCAAAAACAAATTTAAAACATCTGGATGTGCTTTTTCAACTTCATCAAACAAAAGTAAGGCAAACGGATTTTTGCGAACTGCCTCAGTTAAAATACCAGTGTTAGAACCAGAACCTATTAAACGATCAATACTGGACCGCTCCTGATACTCAGACATGTCAGTACGAATCATAGCATTTTCATTACTAAAATAAACCTCGGCAACGGTTTTGGCTAACTCGGTTTTACCCACACCAGTTGGACCAAGAAACAACATACTGGCAATTGGGCGCTTTCCTTCCCGAAGCTCAGCTCTCGCGCGCCGCAAACTGGTAGCGACAATATTTACCGCCTCTACCTGATCGATCATGCGTTCATGAATTCTATCCTCCAGATTTAATAATTTTTCACTTTCTTTTTGAGTAACTTGGGTTAATGGAATGCTGGTTAAATTTGAAATAACCGCTGCTACATCCTCACCACCCACAACCTTATTTTCCCCTCGTTCTTTTTTTACCTTTATAGCAGACTGTTCTAGTATTTCAATTGCCTTTTCAGGTAAATAACGATCATGAATGTACCTAGAAGATAAAATTGCAGCTTTCTCAATCGCAGAATAGGAAAAATAAACATGGTTCTGATATTCCATTGGTCCACTTTTGGCTTCCAAAACTTGAATAGCATCATTAAGTTCAAGTTCTTCAACTTTTACCGTCTGAAAGGCTGAATCCAAGCTCTTGTTTTCAACTGCTCCAAGATAACCATCTCCAGTAGTAGTGGCTACTACATGAAACAAATGCTTAGAAAGTAATTGAGCGAATACTTCAGACAAATCTAAACTCTGTTCACCGCCAGCTGTAATGCCATGTAAATTATGCAAATTCTCCACTGCTAAAACGATATTTCTGGCTCTCATTGCCTCATTGATAATCAACATCAAGCGCTGTTCCGCTGCAGCCGCATCAGCACCAGCCAGTAAACTTGAAATATTTAAACTAACTAAACGTTTATCTTGCAAAATTTCGGGTACATCCTCAGCTACCATTTTTTGGGCCAATCCTTGCAAAATTGTAGTTCGCCCAACACCTTGATTTCCAACCAACAATACGCCTTGTCGACTACCCTCAATAATACGAAACATTTGCTCAAACTCTTTTTCACGACCAATACAAGGGAAAAACTGTCCGTATTTAGCCTGTAAAGTTAAATCTTCACTAAATCTATCTAACATTGGTGTAGCGATCGCAGTCATGGCCCTATCCATACCTGACTTAGGTTTATAACGAGCTTTGCCTTGATATCTTTGCCAATTTTTTCTTAACTGATCCTGAATACGAACCCAGGCTACTACATTCTTCACTTGTTGATAATTCAATCCAAAATCAATTAACAATTCTTCGACATCATCCTTTTCCACCTCGGTTTTTTCTGGTGAAGCTAAAGCCAACACAATTTCCGCTAAATCAACTTTTGGCCAATGTCCTTCATACGCTTCTAAATAAGCAACAATAAGCAAACGATGCATTTCCTCAGACAAAATCGGATTACCCGGTCTTGCAATAATATGTTTAGATAAATATCTACTTATTTTCTTTTTTAATTTATCAAATGAAACTCCCAATCGTCCCAAAATAATCGCCGACTTGTTGAACTGGAACAAAACACCCAATAAATGAACGCGCAATATTTCATGATGTTCAAAGTGCCCAGCCAATTCCCAACTCGCCTGAAGAGCTTTCTTGGATTCAACTGTAAAAGACTTGGAAATATCAACCAACTTACTCTTTTTTAATTTCCAGACTTCTTGCCAATCCAAAGAAGGATTAGGAAATTCACTCTTTTTATGAAAATGTTTAGCTAACACATTATATTTAGCTGAACTTTCCTGATCTAATCGATAATATAAATATAGATCTACTAATAAAGTCAACCAAAAATACATTTTTTCAAAACTTGGAGTTGACCAATATTTCAAAGTAAAAAATGAACTAAAGTTATCAAGATAACCAATATAAGCCATAACTATAAATCCAGAAATACCAAAAAGCGCTAATACAGCATTAATAATCAAACGTACTTTGCGAATTCCTTTTTCGTAAGCATTATTTACAGGATCATAAAACTGTCCCCAATATAAAACTTTGTCTTCAAGAAAATAGACTACGCCAAGCCCACGACAGGTATTACATAACAGCCCATCAGTATATCCGGCTCCATCGCACTCTTGGCAAACTAAAAAATTGTTATCTAATTTCTCACTCATATAAGTTTTCCAAACACATTAAGGTTGTACAAAATCATGATAACTAAAAAAATTGGCAAGACCAGCCAAAATATAAAAATAATTAAACTAAATATTAACCAGAATATTAGAGCAAAAGTTCTAAATATTATATTGAACAAACGCATGAAAAAACTAATGATTCTGCTCTGCCAATCATGTTGCCCAAACATAGGCACGAAAATATTTTTCAGCCAAAGTGTTACACCTAATTCAGAGTTACCCTGAGAAATAAAACCCGTCATGCGTTTAAAGGCCTTAATCAGGCCAGCTGAATACCACCAGATAGGCCAATACAAAAAATCTAAAACTATATCCTTTACAATAAATTTAAAAGATTTGAGTAAAATGTTTTCCTTCACCATACTTTTTATTTTTGATCTTTGTTTACTCAAATATTATACCATAAACTGCAATTAACACACAATAAGTAATGCACACACCCTCATATAAACTATTACTAAAGCTCAATCATCCCACCCTCCCTCCCCACTGGAGGCGCCTGCGGCGGGCCTGGTTCGTCGTCACTATGTTGTTCCTCCTCACCTTTTTCTTCACAGTAATCTAAAGTCTTGTGATCTTGTACACATTGGCCATTAGGCCAACAGATCTGTATATCATGTAACAAAAAAAGAGGACTAATTCGCATTGCGAATTAGTCCCTTTACCATCGTTGAACATTGACTTGTGGGCCAACATCCTCGTACATTAAAGTTTGATTTTACCATTACAGTTTGTCTTTGAGACACGGTTTGTTCATTTGTGAAGTGCTAGTTTTGAAGCTTGGCTTAACCAATTCTTGATTTTTGTTTTGTTCTGACCGAGGTCAGTTTCCAACTATTACAAGTTTGGCGACTTACCGTCCCGAAGGATGGCTAAAGATAGTTTATCACTCTATGATTGCTCATTGAGTTTCCGCTATCAAGTCTTACTTTTGCTTTTTCTTCTAGTTCTTCTGAACATTCCTTGTGTTCTGTTGTCTTGTCAACACTAGGCTGACATCGCGTGAAGGTTAATTGTCTGACCGAAGTCAGTGAGGAACATTTCGCTAGCCGAAGCTTTTGATTTGTTCTTACTTTTAACTTTCCAGAATACTTTGCTCTTTGGACATTAGCTGTTTCGTTTACTTGCTGGATTTTTGTTTTCTTCCTTTCGGAGGATCACTTTGTCCACTGGGGTAAACTACTAGTTCGTTTTCTCTGTCGTTCTGTAGTCTTGCTAAAGCAGTTTTACCAAGGAGTTTTTCGTTTTTACACAAAATACTTCTTGATTTTTTTGCTTTGATGCAAGTTGCTTGCGTTGAAGATTGGCTCTTGATCTAGTCTTGGCTAGCTTTTTTCTTCTGTTACCGAAGTAACGTCAGAATCCGGTTAACTTTGATTTTGATCCGTCATAGCTTATCTTCTGCATGCCCACTGATCGATTTTGATTGCGAATTAGCGACGTTTAACTTACTTGCCTCGAAAGGTTTTCTGTCTTTGTCTACTGCTAATTTACTGTTTAGCTCCATTTATAATAGTAGTCGTTGGTTTTTCCGAAGAAAATCCTGACTGCTAAATAGAGGCCAAATCTGTCATTGCCTTTTCTGAGTGGGTTGGTTACCACTACAGTAAAAGCTCGAGATCTGTGGTGCATGTTAGTGTCAAGGCGCTTTTCACGGCTGTGCCCTTAAGTCAGTTGTCCAAGTTAATTTGGAGTATTGCTACTCTTTGGTTAACTTTTTCTCCTGTCTCAGGACTCCACCTCAGAACTTGCATTCTTTGGTTTCCCTTGTCTTTACTTGCTCAATTACTTGTAATGAACTTTGTTGATGGTAATTCACATTATACTCGTATATCAAAACCTGTCAAGTGCCTAACTGTGGATAACTTTTAACTCTATTTTTTGTTTAATTTTAGAGGAAAACTTTACCCCATTGACAAAATTATATATTATTGTTAATCTTTTATATCTGCTATAAATTTATAATAGCAAGTGTTTATTAACAATTGACCACTAGAAGGAGGGAATGATGGAAGCTACGCTAATTGGTGTTTTTGTTTTAAGTGTACTTATCTTCTTGTATTGGACATGGACACTTATGTTTGTACGGAACATAGACACTGAAGCCTTTATGGCCCAGATTCAAAAACTGATCATGGCCAACAACCTTGACCGAGCAATTAAACTTTGTAATGCTGCCCCAAATGCAGTCATGACTCAGCTGACTAAAAGCGTTTTGATTTGCGCTAATCAACCACACAGATTATATCTAGCCTATCTACAGACGACTTTCAAGCTGAATCACGAGGCGAAAAACCTAAAAAAATCTCCAACCCGAATCACAATTATTATTCTCATTTATGGGCTACTAGTAATGGGTTTCGTTGTGCAACCTCTAGGCTGGACGTTGGGTGCGGTTCTAGGCATCATTGCTTTTGTTTTGCTATCGCTGACCTCTGCGTTCATTTCCGCTCGTCTTGTCAAAACCAAAAAGGACAAGTTATACCTATTCAGGCTGATGGACCTCTTGCAATATCGAATGGCTAATTACAACACGGATGAATCCAACGAAGGCCTAACTTTTATGCAAGCCAGGCCACTAACTGAAGACGAACTAGCCAGGCGCATGTCAACTGGGGCGCCTCCCCCGAAGGTTAGACCTTCGCCAGTGGACGAACTCAAATCAAAATTGCAATCCGAACTATTACCCAAGCTTTAGGGAGGACGAATAATGCTATTTGTGATTGGTATAATACTCTGTGTATTTGCAGGTTTAACGATCCTTGGTTCCATAATCGAAATAATGAAAGAAAGTATCGCTATTACTGCCTTCATGCATCAGGTAAAAAAGCTGGTTCTGAGCAATAATATTGATCGAGCAATTAAGTTGTGTAACTGCGCGCCCCATTCAACGTTAGCCGTTGCAGCTAAAAAGCTGTTAACTAGAGCTAACAAGAACAGTGCGCTGTACCAAACATTTTTACAAGCCAAAATGGAACTTGAGATAGAAAGTTGGTCAAACAAGTCTGCTACCAAATGGGCTTTGTGGAACCTAACACTTGCAATTGGATTTTTCACTGCTGGCTCTATGTACAACATGTTATTCGAGGGAGCGCTTTTGTGCGGTATTGCCTATACCAGTTTCTCACTAGCACAGTTTGTGTCCTCATTCAGACACAAACTGCTTTGCAAAGAGATTCCAGCCCTAGAGGACTTACTCCAAACACTAATGGAGCGCTTAGGGGTAACTGCCCCTGACTTTGCTCTATTAGATAATCCATCTCAGGAACTGCTAGCTAAACAAGAAAAGCTAATGGAAGCCTTTGAGCGGAGTTACACCAAAGACAAAGATGCTGGTCGAGAAACTCGACCGGTAGAAGCTGTTTTCCTCGAGAAGATAGATCTACGAACCGGTCTTTTCCCTGCTTAGACAACCAAAAAGTCGATTGTTCACAACAATCGACTTTTTTATTATTCAATACTAAATGTCTACTAAAGGTATTCTTTTAATACTTCTAAAAAATTATCAAAATCAATTGCCCTATTTTTAAAATCTAAATCGTCATAATTAATAATAATCACTTGCGCCAACTTGAAATTGCCAGCCCAGTTGTCATACAGATCATTTAAATCTTTAATATATTTACGGTCAATGGTTTTCTCAAAATCCCGCCCGCGCTTTTCAATTCTCTGCATTATTCTATCCACAGAAGCTCGCAGATAAATAACCAAGTCAGGTGCGGGTAAAATTTTCGTGCAAACTTTATAGATCTGACGATACGATTTCCAGTCTCGTTTGGAAATATGTTTTCTATTATATAAATGCCGGGCAAACACTTCTGCATTTTCATAAATACTACGATCTTGAATTACTGAATGTTTATCCACAGTTAAATCATAATGATCCTGCAATCTCTTGCCCAAGAAAAACATTTGCGAATGGTATGCCCACTTTTTCATGTCTTTGTAAAAATCTTCCAGGTACGGATTTTCGGTTACCGGTTCTATATATGGCTTCAACTTAAAATGACCAGCTAACTTTTTAGTTAGAGTTGATTTTCCAATTCCAATGTTGCCTGAGATGGCGATGAATTTCTTATTCTTCATACAGATTACAGATTTGTACGGGTGTACGGATTAATTAGGATTTAATTAATATTAACTACTCTTCTAAATTTTACTCCTTCAGGTGAAAACAAGATTAACAAACCAACCTCTAATTTCAATAGTTTTAAGTATTCATTTATTTGATCAAAGTCTTTTCTAATAAATCTTTTACCCACTTTCAACTCAATCAATATTAAATCAAAAAATAATATATCCAAACGACTATTACCAATTTTTTCACCTTTATATTTAACTGGCAAATTAATTTGAGAACTTACTGGAATATTTTTACTTTCAGAATCCTTTATTATTGCTCTTTCATAATATTTTTCTCTGTATCCAGATCCTAATTCATTATAAACATCAAACATTATTCCAATTATAATTTCTGTTTTGTCTTTATGAAGGAGTTCCATATATGTCTATTCTATCAAATTTTTCAAGATCCGTACATCCCAACTACCGCGAACAGGCGCACAAATCCGTTAACTGTTTTTGTGAATCCGTACATCCGTACAAATCTAAAATCCGTACCTATATAAAAAAACAGAGCCTGGTTAGAGAACCAAGGCTCTGTTGTGTTATTACTATTTATCTTCGATAACACGTACCATTGCCGGCGGAGTGGCCAGCTGAAGTGGCTGATCGCACAGCATGTACGTCCCGCTCCACTCTAGGTAAACATCATCCGTAGTAAAGAAGAAAACCGCGTCACCATTGGTTCCGTACGAACCATCGAGCTGCGGGCTTTCCACAACCTTACCACCAACACGTCTACGTGCAAAAGGATCATCGACAATCTGTTCACCAGTAGTTAACTTGGAGTTAACACTGGAGACCTTACCCTTGATAGTATGAAAGGCCATCACCTTACCATAGCTAACCAGGTAAATGTAGCTGATCTTGTTCGGATCATTGAAACGGTTAAGCCGCTTTGACAGGTTATCTCGCTCCAAAGAACTCTCGATCTTGGGCGGCGGCGTGGCCTTGATCAGACGACCCTGCTGCTCTTCCGTGAAATTGGCCTCTGCCTTCTGGGTCTCACCCTGGCCCTCGTAGGACTCATCATCACAACCAACAAAGGCAGTGAACGCGAAAACACACGCAATTGCCAGCATAATTTTCTTCATTTCGACACCTCCTCGTCGCTCGTATCAGTCTTGGGATTATCCTCAATAATGCGAACCATCTCCGGAGGAGTAGACAGCTGAAGTGGTTGGTCGCTCAGCATGTATGCACCGTTCCACTCCAAGTAAATATCGTCCGTGGTGAAGAAGAAAACCGCATCGCCATTAGTTCCATATGAACCATCGAGCTGCGGGCTTTCTACTACCTTACCAGACCTGCCCTCATGATGAGCAAAAGGATCCTTCACGATCTGCTCACCAGTAGTCAACTTTGAATTAACACTAGAAACCTTTCCCTTGATTGCATGAAAGGCCATGACCTTACCAAAATCGACCAAGTAGATATAACTGATCTTGTTGGGATCATTGAAACGAACAAGACGCTTGGCCAAATTCTCACGCTCCAAAGAGCTCTCGATCTTGGGCGGTGGGGTGGACTTGATCAGACGACCCTGCTGCGCTTCCGTGATCTTAGCTTCTTCCTTCTGGGTCTCACCCTGGCCCTCATAAGTTTGCTTTTCCGTCTTGCAGCCAACAAAGGCAAACGCCAGAATCAAGCTAAACAAAACCAACGTCTTTCCAGTCCTCATCGCAACCTCCTCAAGGTTATTAAGATGAATACACTAACAGATAGTGTAAACATCCTATAATATCACATATGAAATACTTTGTCAATAGCGACTGTAATTTTACCACAAAGTCGCCCCTTTGAGATAAAAAAACAGAGCCTGGTTAGAGAACCAAGGCTCTGTCGTGTTATTACTACTTGTCTTCGATCATCCGGACCATGGCCGGTGGCGTAGACAGTTGCAGTGGCTCAGTAAGCCACATGTAATCACCTCGCCACTGGACCAATACTTCTTCTGTAGTCCAGAAGAAGATCGCGTCTTCACTCGGACCATAGGATCCGTCCAATCCAGGACTTTCCATCGTATGTCGAGTTCGTCCAGCGCCAGTTGATCCATCGCCGACCTCGACAACCTGATCACGCGTAGTCAACTTAGACGAACAATAAGTAACCTTGCCCTTCACCGTATGAAAGGCCATCACCTTGCCATAACTGATCAAGTAAATATAAGAGATTCGATCTTCACGATTGATCTCCTTGAGATACTTCACCAGATTCTCCCGCTCTAGAGAATTTTTCATCTCCGGCGGAGGAGTCGACTTGAGTAACCGTTCCTGGTTCCTCTCTGTCATTTCCATCTCATCGATGGTAGTCTGGCCAGTATCCAGCGCCTTACCGCAACTGATCATACCCATAGCCAGAACACAGAGAGTAACAATCGTCATAAGCTTCTTCATGTCAATCTCCTACTGGCCGGGGATAGTGAAATCTGCCGGATGCGTCGCCGGAAGATCATCAGTTTTGAACAGCTCACGGTTGGCCATTTCAGTTCGCGCATTGTACTTGGCCACCACGTCTCGCCGTTGATTCTGCAGACCCAGCACGATCGTGTTGAGTCGAGAATACTCGGTCTTGTCCTCGAACGTCCAATCCTTGCGCGGACCAGCGTCTTCCTTGAAGCGCTTGAGCGCCGCGTCAGAATTGACGATCTTGGACTCCAGCGACAGGATATCCTGATTCGTCTGCTTGAACCACTCGTAGTTCTGGATCACGTTGTCCGCGTCCAGAGTCTTCTCCATGATCTTCACAGCCTGCTCGCCGGGATAACACACCACCCGGACAACCGTCCCGATGAGTCCCAACACAATCACAACTGCGAGGATCTTGAAGAACATACTCCAAGGTCCACCTTTGGCCAGGTTGTAGGCCGTGTTTTCGTACTTTCGCCCAACATCATCCCATCGATCATCATTCCGTGTCATCTCCACCTCCTTAAGGTTTAGACACAAAAATACTTCTATTCAGCAACACAGTTTTCATAAGAGTATAGCATAAAGATTAAATACTGTCAACCCTATTACCTAAATTTACAACAGAAATACTATTTGAAACAAAAAACAGGCAAATAACGCCTGCTTAATAACAAAGAAACAATTAACCAAATCCTAAATAAACACAAAATATCAATGCTTAAAATATAAAAATAACTTTTGAATTTAAATATTATAATTTGTTTAGAATTTAGAGTTTGATTCATTGATCAATTTGTCAATCTACATAAATAACATCTTCGCCCTCATCATTAAACCCATACGGCTGATGTCCTTGCTTCATATACTTTGATTCATCTAACTCACGGATGAACATAGACGGTTTGGAAAATACCTCACCGAACTTGTAACTAAACGAACGAACCGGGAACAACATATTCAATTCATCCTTGGCTCTCGTGGCCGCCACGTAAAACAAACGTCGTTCTTCCTCCAACTCGCGCGGATTGTCAATAGATTTATGGTGAGGAAAATGACCATCGCGTAATCCGATTATAAAAACTACTGCCCACTCCAAGCCTTTGGCTTGATGAATTGTGGACAAAATCACTGCGTTCTTGTCATGTTCATGCTCATCAGCAAACGACTCACTAAGCATCACGTCAGTTAAAAGTTTATCCAAATCATTATACATTGCCACAAAGTTAACCAATTGACCTAAGTCATCCAGGCGGTCACGATAATTCTCATAAGCATTTTTCAAATACTCTTCATAACCATGCGCTAAAACATATTCCACTGCCTCGGCAATATAACCTTTTTGATTTTTATCTAAATCTTTCAGAAAACTAAAAGTTGAAGAAATCCTTCCCCAGCTAATTGCAGCTTTACCCGTTAACTTTAAATTTCCATCGATTAATTCGCTCAGCTCACCGAATTCCTGAATTTTTTTCCAAATAACTTCAGCTCTTTTCATTCCAATGCCTTCATACATTAATAAAATTCGTTTCCAGGAGACCTCATCCTGATAGTTAGTTAAAACTTTTAAATAGGCCACAACGTCTTTGACGTGAGCTTGCTCAAAATAGCGCATACCACCGCGTACAACGTAAGGAATATTTTGTTTTGATAGTTCCAGTTGAATTTCCGCTGATTGAAAAGTTGCGCGATACAAAACTGCCATTGATTCATAATTAACACCATCACGATACAGTTGCATTATTCTTTTGATAATCAAACTAGCCTGTTGTTGCTGATCACGTGCGGCAATCAAAGTTGGTAAAATATTATCTCCTCGGTTTGGTTTTAATGCTTTTTGAAATTGATCCACGTTATGCTCAATACTATTATTTGCTAAATCTAATATTTGAGGAGTACTACGATAATTAGTTTCAATTTTGTAAATTTTGGTTTTTGCAAACAGTTTAGGAAAATTTAATATGTTCTTTACATCAGCAGCGCGAAATGAATAAATACTTTGTGAATCATCACCAACTACCAGTACATTATTATGAAATGACGACAAATGTCGAATAATTTCCGCTTGGATGTAATTTGTATCTTGATATTCGTCAACCAAAATGTATTCAAACTGCTTGGCAAATCTTTCTTTGATATCTGGGAATTGCTCTAACAGTCTCAACCAATTCACTAAAAGGTCATCAAAGTCCATCACGTTGGCAACTTTTTTCTTTTTATTATAAATAAAAGCAATCTCTTCACATTTTTCCGCAATAAAATCAGGGTAAGAATAATACACTTCAACCACCTCACGAATATCTTGATTGGTGTTTCGGGAATAACTAATCATACCTTGAACAATACTGGCCTTAGGAAAATTCTGCCCTTTAACATTCAACGCCAATTCTTCCATCGCGGCCTTAACCAAACTGATTGAATCAGCTTGATCTAAAATATTGAAGTTTCGATTATAATCTAGCTTGTCAGCGTATTTACGAAGAACTCTATTGGCAATACGATGAAATGTACCGCCCCACAAATGATCAGGGTTAAATCCTAACAAATTTTCTACTCTGGCTAACATTTCATTGGCCGCTCTATTGGTAAACGTAACCAACAATATACTTTCAGGTTTTATCCCACATTCTACTAAATAAGCCACACGAAAAACTAAAGTGCGTGTTTTTCCTGACCCGGCGCCCGCCAAAACCAAACAAGGGCCGTCCGATTCGGTAACGACTTGATATTGTTCTTTATTTAGTAGTTTTTTATACTCAATCATTTGGATTACGAGATTACAAGATTATTCCTGTCACGTTGCCATTTTTGGGGATTGCAACGAATATACCAACGAACTTGCTCTAATTCCTCCTGACTTCGAATTATCCGATCGTAAAATCTCCCCTGCCAAAACCTTTCACCAACTGTCCCCCTTATTTTATTAATTTGTTTAGCTGACTGCATTTTAAATCGTCCAATCATTTTGGGCAATAACATATGGCGACGAATCATTCGACGACACGTTGTGTCGTCTGCATACATTCGTAGAGACAATTCATGAATTGTCTCTACATCACGGTCGTCGCCATTAACAATTCTAATTATCCCATGAAAATGATTGGGCATAATTATATATTTATCTATTTCACATTGTGGATAATGCCGAAACGCATCTTGCCAACATTGCTCAACAATTTCACCAAAGTCATTTAGAAACATCTTTTCATTCCTAACTTTCCCTAGCCACTCAATCATATAAGATGTACACATCGTAACATAATAGAATCCATCAGACGAATAATTCCAATACGGCAAACGTGTTGATTTAATTCTATACCTGTTTTTATATAATTCCTCACTCATATTGGTATTATTTTACCACAAAAATAGCCAAAACAAAAAAAGGGCCTAATGTAGACCCTTATAATATTCAACAACCTAAGTACCAAGCTTAGTGGCAATGGCACTCACATAAGTATCGATATTTACTTCTCCGAAAACAGTATGCTCAAACAACCGTCCATCAAACAACTTCCGAGTATCATCAGTAACTGAATGTCCGATACAAATCAAGACCTGCCGTTGTTCTTCAGTCAAAAGATCATAAACACGCCTTGAAAACCCAGGAGTCATCGGGCGCAAACACAGAAAAATCAAGTCAAACTTTTTTCCCCTAAAATGTTGAATCGCGGCTTCATCAGTTGGCAGTGGCCACAAAAAATCATTTTCAAATTCTATACCATCTCTTGTAAAAAACCCAAACAATGTTGTTATCGCCTGAAAAAAACTATCGTCTGGTGCCATTTCACTAGTTGTAAAAAACAAAACCCTCTTTGTTTCTTTCATGGGGGCCTCCTTTGCCTTCCAATAATAGAGATTAACAAAGAAGTTGAATTTTGTCAATATATAAACAAAGAGTATCAAGCATTGTAAAATAAAAAAATCCCACCATCGGCAAGATTATATCCGCTTTATCCACGTGTAATCCGTTCTATCCGCGCTGACTAAATTCACAACCACAATAGTCCTGCCTGTGGAAATCTTCTTGCGAACTTAATTCACAAGATTTTTTGAAGCCTTCGTTCTTACGCCAAATCGTATCAATGAATTTTAGATTATAAAACTCTGCGAACTCCTGGCCGATCTGATTTATCATTTCCGCGGGTTTATGTGGACTAATAGTTAAAGTTGAAGCAAACGCGTCAAAGCCATCCTCCATCGCTCGTTGCGCCACCTCACCAAGTCGATGCATAAAACATTTGCGACAGCGCTCACCCTTTTCTGGTTCATTTTCCAAACCTTTAATTAACTCTAACCATTCATCATGTACGTATTTTCCTTCAATTAATTTAATCCCCAATTTTTCAGTGTAACGCTTAACCTCATCTAAACGTAGTTTATATTCCTCTTCTGGAAAAATATTTGGATTATAAAAATAAACAGAGACCTCATGTCCCTCTTTTTGCAATTCATTAATAACTTGCCCGCCGCACGGAGCACAGCAAGAATGGAGTAATATTTTCATAAGATCAAGGATCAAGGGGCAAAGGTCAAAGAAGGATTAAAGCATAAAGATAAAAGAATAAAGAATTACACTAATCTTTTTTCTTGATTCTAGTTCCTTCCTTTCCATGAATTATTGAACCTAGGATTTTAGTTAACTCCAAAGCCTCTTGTGCCAACCTTTGTCTTTCTGCTTCTATTTTTTTATCATCCTCAATTACATACAAAAGACTCAGCCAGTGACGACTTTCTTTTGCTTCTTTCCGACATATTTTTAATCTATGTAATTCATCTTTTGGACTTACTGATTCCCAACCTTCAATATAATTTGCGCCAACTGAACCCGAGGACCTAACCAATTGTTTTCCATCTTCAATATTGGCCGTTGTTTTTTGTAATTGTCTAACTAACGACCTACAATCCTGACCAAACTTTAAACAACGGTCATATAATTGATTTTTTGCTGAAAAATTATTCTGTTCCATATGTCCCACGTTCACTTTAAGCTTTATTCTTTACTCTTGGCTCTTTCTTTGCCCTTTACCCCTTGCTCTTTGCTCTTAATCCAAACCTGCTTAAAGATCTGCAACGTCAAAGTTGATAAGATAAAAGCCAACGCCGGCACAATTGAATTCATAAACGGTTTTGGTAAGCCGGCAAAATAAAAAAACACAACTATAACAACATAGGTTAAAATCGCAATCACAATTTTCCGAAACCAACTGGTTTCCCATGCCTTGTCAGCTTCAACTCGGCGGTTACGTTTTTTGATTTGGATTATTTCCTTTTCCAGATCCATAATTATATTTAATTCTTATTCCTGAACCCTAAAACCTTAAAGCTTCCCTAACTCTTGAACCTTGAATCCTAAACCTTTAATGCAGATAGCTTTCCTTATAAAGCCAAGCGCTAAGGGTAGTTACAATTGTATAAATTGCTGCACCCAAAAAGCCGGCCCACCAAATAGTTATATCAAAGCCTTGGATAAAGGTTGCTACAAACCAAAAGACTAAAGCATTAATCACCAAATTGGATAAACCCAAAGTGATAATGTTAATTGGAAAAGTTATCAACTTTAATATCATCCCCGGAACAAAATTAACCAAACCAATTACCACCACTAATATCATGGCGTAATAAAGGCTGGCCACTTCAATTCCCGGGATAAAATAACCTATGGCCAATAAACCAACTGCGTTTATAAGCCAACGAAGAATCATGTACATATTAAATAAATCAAGAAAACAAGAAATCAAGAAAACAATTATAAAATACGTCCATAATTATTGCTTTTTTGCTTTTTTGCTTTTTTGCTTTTTTACAATTTTTGTTTTAATATAATCTTTCACTAGTCGCTCAACCCAACCGTGCTCATCAAGTAAGTCCAGGAAATAACGAGCTTCTCTGCTAACTTTGCGACGATTAAATAAATAAACAAGCTTAGCAATCCAATAATATACTATTATTAAAATTATTATTGTGTAAAGCACCCACCAAAACCAGTTGTTCTTCAAAGACCAAAACTGAATATTCAAGCGAACAGTATCATAACGAACATTTCCGTATTGATCCTCAACTTTTAGCTTAATGACATGTTCACCTTTATCAAAAAAATAACGAACCTTCTCAGACAAATAAATATCCTTGTTATCGATCGTCCATTCGTAATTTAATCCCTCATGATCAGGCAGAGTAGACACAACATAAAATTCATAAGTTTGCCAACTCAATTGAGAATATTTAATGTAAGCCTCTTGAAGTGGCTGAACAAAAGTTTGCTGGGCCAACCCAACATTAAAACTAAAAATAAACAATATTACAATTACAACAATTTTTTTTGTCATTTTTATTCCCTCCTTAACTTCTTAGGTTTTTTTGGTTCACGTTTTAATTTTCCATTTTTTTTATCGCTTTTTTTCGGTGCATTGTGTCTGAACTCATAAGAATACAGAAAGATTAAAGCAATGAACACTAAAACAATTAACCATAACCAATAATTATATACGGACCAAAAAGCTACTACCACAGTAACGTTATCATAAATATAATTTTCAAACGGCCCCTTGACTTTCAAGGTTACAAAATAATCACCCGTTCCACGAAATCTGTGATCATCATTAACATTAGCATCACTACCATCACCGTAAAGCCAATGATATTCCAAATTATCAGTACTTAGATCTTGGATATTTGTCGAAAAATCAAACTTAAACGTGTTCCAATTTATCTGCTGAACATTAATTTTCACTTCTTGTAACAATTCCACAACTGGAGAATTATAAAATTCTTCAACTAATTCTGCCTTTTCTGGCTCCGGATCCTTGGGGGTAAAAATTTGGCTAATCAGACTTGGCTTCTTGGGTTCAGGTTCTGGAGCTGGAGCAGGTACTGGAGTAACTTCAACTACAGGCTCTGGCTCGGGCTCTGGTATCACCGGCTCAGGTTCATCTTTGTATTTATTAGGATCCAGCGGATAAAGATCATCTGCATCAAGCACACCATCACCGTCAGTATCTCTATTGTCCTTGTCAGTTCCAAGTTGCTCTTCCTGACCATCAAGCAAAGAATCATTATCATCATCAGTATCTAAATCGTCCCCAATTCCATCCTGATCATTATCACCTTGAACTATGAACTTTTGAGTAATTATTGAATTGTTAGTTAAATTGTCATCATTAGGAATTATCGACAACAAGGTTACCATTACACGAAAATCATTTTTAGGAACAGTAAAATCAACATACACCTCATCATAATATCCATCAGCCAAAACTGAAACTTCTGCGCTACCAATCATTTGTGATTCATTATTGATATAAAAAGCAATATACCCCAAAGCATCTTGATTACCATTATTATAAACAGAGGCATATACCCTAAGATCTTCACCAACTAAAAGATTATTGGTGTTTTTAGAAAACCTAATCTCATTGGCATTAAGACCTAAATCAACATCATGATCAGCGGCATGTATCCCAAACAAAGGACAAGTCAAAAAAACAATTGTAAAGAAAATGAATAATTTTCGCATACTAAATAACTTTAAGCTCACTTAGAGCATCTTTGAATAATTTTAAAACCTTACGTGCCTCTCCATGCTTCAAGTCGTAGCGGACATTATGCACAATCTGATTTCGGACTTTGTGTGCCCACCATACTTTTTTTAATCTTGGAAATTTATAGGAAGCTAATTTTAATCTTTCTGCCATGGTAGCTCCAGTAAAAAACATTACTTTTAACGCCTCGTCCAACAATTTATCAGCTTCAATTACTGCCAGTTTATAATTCATCTCTTTGCCATAACCCATCAATTCTTGTATCTTTCTCCAACGCTCTCGGAAAAACTTACGATCTATTTCACTTGGTAACCTATTCTTTCGAGCAAACATTCCGACTACCAAAGCTAACACTAAAATTATCACAATTCCGACAAGAACAGTATAATCAATCACTGTGAATTCCCAAGCAATACTCATATAGCATGTAGTCTGTAGTATCTTCTGTGACTGTTTAATGATTATAGTTTATTAAATAATTTGCTCAACTTGGTGCGCAACATTTAATAAGGTTTGCTCATCAAAATGCTTGCCCAAAAACTGTAAGCCAACCGGCAACTTTTTTACTTGGCCACAAGGAATTGAAATTCCAGGCAACCCAGCAACATTAGCAGAAACCGTAAAAACATCGGACAAATACATAGTCAGCGGATCGTCAAATTTTTCACCAATATTAAAAGCTACTGTCGGTGAAGTTGGAGTAACAATACAATCAACCATTTCAAAAGCTTGATCAAAATCTTCTTTTATTAAACGTCGAACCTGCTGAGCTTTTTTATAATAAGCATCATAATAACCCGAAGACAAAACATAAGTTCCTAACATAATCCGTCGACGCGCTTCTTCTCCAAAACCCTTTCGTCGACTTTCCAAATACATTTCTAATAAATTCCCTGCCTCAGCTCGATAACCATAACGCACTCCGTCATAACGAGCTAAATTAGAAGATACTTCCGCTGGCATTAAAACATAATATGTAGCTAAGGCGTACTTGGTTCTTGGTAAACTGATGTCAACCAACTCAGCGCCAAGCTTAGACAATTTACTAATAGCCTTTTTAACAACTTTTTCTACTTCAGGATCCATACCCTTGATAAAATATTCACTTGGGATACCAATTTTTAAACCTTTGATATCTTTTTCTAAATTGTTAATCACCAGAGGTTGTTTATCCACAGTTGTTGAATCAAACTTATCTAAACCAGCAATTTTTTCGTATACATAAGCAGCGTCTTTGACCGTCTTCGTCAAAGTTCCAATCTGATCAAAACTAGAAGCCATCGCCATGAGACCATAACGAGAAGTACGTCCATAAGTAGGTTTAAATCCAACAACTCCGCACAATGATCCTGGCTGTCGAACAGATCCACCCGTATCCGAACCCAAAGCATAGATTGCCTCATTGGCTGCCACAGCAGCTGCACTACCACTAGACGATCCACCGGGAACCTTTTCTAAATTATGTGGGTTTTTGGTTGGCCCGAAATGTGAAGTTTCTCCGGAACCGCCCATTGCAAACTCATCACAATTAGTTTTTCCTATAATAACCGCGCCTTGATCTTTTAGCTTTCTAATTGCGGTCGCATCATATGTTGCAATGTATGTCGATAAAATTTTCGAACCTGCAGTTGCTTTTACTCCATCAACCATAATATTATCTTTGATCGCGACTGGAACACCTTCTAGAACATTAAGCTTGCCGTCTTTTTTGAATTTTTTATCAACTTTCTCAGCCTGTGTATACGCTTGATCTTCTGTTATGGTAATGAACGCATTCAAATCATTATCTTGCTCTCGAATAGAATCAAAACAGGATTTAGCCAATTCCACAGCGGAAAACTGTTTTTTGCTAAGTCCTTCGTGAGCATCTGCAATTGTAAGAGTATTGAGTTTCATTATAATAAGTCTAATAATTTTTAATCCTTCTCAACAAAGACTGCTTTCACCTTGACCTGTTTTTTGCTTAGCTCCGGAGCCTCAGCCAAAACTTTTTCCGGATCACAAATCTGAACAACTTTATCTTCGCGAGTTATATTATTCAAATCAAAAACGTGGGTAAGTGGTTCCACGTTATCTGTGTTTAATTCCTTGAGTTGTCCAAAATAATCTAAAATAGTAGAAATCTGCTCAGCATATTTCTCTTTTTCTTCTTCAGTAATACCTAACCGAGCCAAATTGGCTAGGTGCTCAATATGTTCTTTATCTATAGACATAAATTCACTTAAAATTATACCAAGATTATACTCAAAATGCAACAAAAAAATCCTTACTTTTGAAGTAAAGATTTATTATTAATAAAACCCATAATACTTTTTAGCAATCCACAAAAGGCCTTTAAAAATCCAGACTGAGAAAACAGCACCAAAAAAACCAGCAACTACCATAAGTACAAATTCTTGCCAGTTTTGAATCAAAGCTTCATCAATACAACTTTTGAGCTTTTTCCCAATATTCATGCCTCCTGACTCCTAAAGAACATGCTTATTTGCAACATAACTAAGTTATTTTCAGGCTCTAACAGCAAAGTTCCAAGAGTAAGACCTGTGCAATCTAGAACAACATTCAACTGCTCAGAGCTTTCTATTAACTGACAACTCTCCCAACGACTTGCCCAACCTCGAGGTGCCCGATGCCAAAGTTCAATTCCTTGATCAAGAAACTTCACTGCCCAACGATAGTCCAAAAAGAACATATTTTCCTCCTTTAGAATAACCGTATTATAGTGATTTAATAAGAAATGTCAAATGCTCATACCTTGACAAACTCATAAATTTAGATATAATGTAATGTTCATTAACATTCAACCTATGAGGTGAGAAATGAATTATAACAAGAAGAAAGATGAAAATACTAGGTATAACATTGTTAACTTTCTAGACAACTGCTTTTGGCTGAGTTCTTTAGCCTGGGGATTGCTTACAATTTTGTGCTTTGTCCAGGTTTACTTTTTTGAACTTGATGAAAAATTCTTTGATCACTGGTGCTATGCCTACTATATCTTTGTGGTTTCCTATGCGATTAGCCGCAAAGCCAAGTACACCCTATATCCGACCAAAACGGAAACTCGCTACAGTGAATACATTGTTGTGGGTTGGTTCATTATAACTGTGGTCTTTGGAGCTTTAACACAGTTCCATTATCACGGTAAACTTGATTTAATGATTGAACTATTTGAAGTAGATGCGGTTATCGCTAGTGTTCTTGGACTTGGCTCAGCCTATAAACGCTGGATCATTCCCATGATGAAACTCAAGCAGTTCAAAGAGAGACTGGAAGGTGAGGAACTCACTGAAGATAAGAATGATTAAACACGAAAGCTGCCTACGTAACGACGTAAGCAGCTTTTTTATTGTAAAATATAGAGATTAGTAATTGAAGAGAAAAAAATCGGCTTATTTTCATCCTCAATTTCTAAATATTCTCGAATACTAACTACATGGCCTTTAAGAACATGATAGCCATCAGCCATGAAAAACTCTCGACACAAATCATCAAAATCAACAAACGAATAATCAACTACCACTCTTTGATGTCTGACGATTTCTAAATCAGATCGATGCATTGCACTAAAAGCTTGAATAATACCTTGCCTTTCTGAAATAAATAACTCAGCAAGCTGACACAAAACATTATCCATGGCTGGTTCAATCACTAAGATTTTCCCCTCATCAGTCAACATTCTTCTTGCTTTGTGTAGTGCCTCTATCTTGCGATCTAATCCACCTTTAAAGTGATGTAAACAACTAGAAAAAACTACTGCATCAAAACTTTCGACCAATTCAACATCAAAGTAATCAGCTCGGATCATTTCAACTTGAGGAAATCTATCCTTGATTTCCTGATATCGGCGTTGGCGTAATTCGATGCCTGTTAACTGTGTATTCTCACATAGCAAAGCTTGCATCTCCCGGCCGGACCAACAGCCCACTTGTAAAATTTTCTTTCCGGCCGGCGAAACTAAACTCTGAATTACCTGAGCTTCCAGACTAGAAGGTGAAATTTTCATTAGTTACCTCATTTTTAATGGACACTTCATTATAATTGAACTCCCAAAGTTTGTCAATGTAGAGACATTTTCACAATAGTCATTCCGGACTTGATCCGGAATCCCAGGTCTCCTTATAAAGATTTTTAAGACTCCGGATCAAGTCCGGAGTGACGCTTTGGGGTATATTAGATAAAACAAACAAAAACACCAACTCGAGTTGGCTTTAAATATGAGGATTCTATTATTTGACTAATTTTAAAAATTTATTCTCGTTTAATATATCAATCTTCAGCTCTTGAGCCTTTTTCAACTTAGATCCTGGATCCTCGCCTGCTACCACATAATCTGTCCGTGAACTTACTGAGGATGAAACTTTTCCGCCGGCGGCCTTAATTAGAGTTTTTGCTTCTTCGCGAGACAATCCTTCCAGGCCGCCGGTCAAAACAAATGTCTTACCGGACAGACCGGGCACAGCCCGTGGAGTCTCGCGTCGGGTGATAACTACACCCAACTCTTGTAAACGTTCAAGCTGTTGAAAATTTTCCGCTTGATGGAAATAATCATACACAGCTTGAGCAACTTTTTGTCCAATGCCCTCAATCTCTGCTAAATTTTCTAGCTTGGCTTTTTTTATTTTTTCGATAAAATCAACAATTGTTCGAGCACTAAATTCATTCGCTAAAAGACTGGCAGTTTCTTCACCAATATGTCGAACACCTAAAGCAAAAATTAATTTTTCTAAACTAATACTCTTACTATTTTCAATCGCCTGAATTAAGTTGTCAGCAGACTTCTCCGCGAACCGCTCCAGCGTTTGTAAATCTCCAGATTTTAATTCAAAAATATCTGACAATGAAGTAATCATGCCCTCACTCATTAGCTGCTCAACAATTTTCGTACCAAAACCATCAATATCAAAACCTTTTCTGGAAACAAAATGAGTCAGCCTTTCTTTGTCCTGAGCAAAACACTTAGAATTTGTACAACGAATAGCGGCCTCACCCTCTTTCCGTTCCACTTCAGAGTGACAAATTGGACAATTAGTTGGTGCTTTAACTTTTTTCTCTTTACCAGAACGAAGTTTTAGTAGTGGCTTGATTATTTCTGGAATAATATCACCTGCCTTGCGCAAAATAACCGTATCACCAATCCGCACATCTTTCCTATTAAGTTCATCAATATTATGCAAAGTAGCCCGGCTGACTGTAGAGCCTGCAACCAGCACCGGTTTTAAATGCGCCACCGGTGTTAGAGCTCCAGTTCTACCAACCTGCCAAACTATATCTTCAACCACAGATGTGGCCTCCTCTGCTGGGAACTTGTAAGCTGTTGCCCAACGTACATACTTGGAGGCTCTGCCCAATCGTATTTGCCAATCTAAACGGTTAACCTTTATGGCAATGCCATCAATCTCATATTTTAATTTCTCTCGTTTATCATGCCATGATTCACAAAATTTAATAGCCGCTTCAATGCCCTGAAAAGTTTTATATTCTAGATTAATTTTAAAGCCAAGTTTCTGCATTAACTCAAGCATTTGTGACTGTGTTTTAATTATTGTGTTTTCTGTGCTTTCTGTGTTTTTGTGCTTTAGAGAATAAACCGCCCAACAAAAAATATCCAAATCGCGATCAGCCGCAACTTTTGGATCCAACTGACGAACCGTTCCAGCTGCTGCATTTCTAGGATTGGCAAAATTCTTACTTGTCTCGCTTGTCTTGCTGTTTAACCTTTCAAAACTTTTAGTAGGCATAAAAACTTCAGCACCGACCTCAATATCAACCGGCTCTCGAAGCTTAAGAGGTAAACTTTTAATCGTTTTCACTGTATGCGTTACATCTTCGCCGAAAATTCCATCACCACGAGTTACCGCTCGTTTGAATACACCTTTTTCATAATGAAACGACATATTCAGACCATCGATTTTTAATTCACAAATATATTCAATCTGTTCATCAGCTTTTAATTTTAAGAAACGTTTGACTCGAGCATCAAATTCACGAACTTCATCATACACAAAAACATCATCCAAAGAAAACTTTTTGATTTCATGTTGAACTTTTTTGAATTTACCTAAAGCTCGTCCACCAATCCTTTGAGTTGGTGAATCTGAAGTAACTAAATCCGGGAATTGAATTTCGATTTTTTCAATTTCATCTTTTAAACTATCACGTGCCGCGTCCGACATAACCGGTTCATCCAAAGTATAATAAGCATGATCAGTTTCTCGTAACTGGTCTTTTAATTTTTCTAGTCTAATTTTGAATTGTGCCTTTTTCATACATCAATATATTAACTAATTTTACCCAAAAGGTCAAGGAAATACTTGACAAAACGCAAAATGTATGCTATAATGAAACCTGTTCGTTGAAAATTGTTACTATAGTTAAATTAATTATAGTAACAGGAGTGCCCGACAAAAGCCTTAGGGTGTCAGGCCAAGAATGTTCATTAAAAGACTGAAATTAAAGAAACCCCAACAAATGGAGATCGTCATGACCTGGACTTAAATTCATTTAGCCCCATCGGACCACAGTAGGTTGTTAATTCTTAGGAATAACAACTGAAGGTCACAGAGATGGGGCCTTTTTTTACAAAATAATAAATATCCCACCCGCCACAATCAGACCAATCGCCATGGTCTTTTTTAGTAACACTTTTCTACTATGTCTTTCCAAAATAATTTTAGGATAAAAAAAGCTCAGGAAAGTAGCTGCAAAAAACACCAACATTGGTTTAGTCGCCATTAAAGCTGAAACCAATGAAACCGAACCCAAACTAATGGCTTTGGTGAAAAAGATTAGGGCCAATCCAGATAAAATCGCAACAAAGCACAAATGAATAATTCCCACTTTTGCCTTTTCCCGAATATGAGGATGATGGACCACTAACAAAACTAAAGGAACAACTATTCCACCAATTCCAAACCAGAATAACATTGGCCAAAAATCAATACCTGAACTTACATACTTAATTAAAATATTTCTCAATGCAAAAAACATCATTGCAACAAAAGCAAAAACATAGAATTTAAATAATTTACTTTTGGCCTCCGATTTTCGATGAGTGATTAAAACCGCCCCAGTGATTATAAGTAAAATCCCAATATAGTTCATAATACTTAAGCGTTCCTGAAAAACAAAAAACGCAATAGCCGAAATCAACAACGGTTCAGTCGATAACATCGGGGCCAGTCGAGAAACTTCAACCTTTTTCATGGCCATATAGTAAAAACCCAGGCCCGTAGAATAAATAATTCCTGCCAACATTGCCATAATTACCATCCAAACCGGAATAATTACGCCACCATTCAGAACTGCTACTAAAATGAACAGTAAATAAATTGTAAATCCAAAAACCGTAGTAACTAAAATAGGGTCTCGTAGTTCATGCCCAATTATATATTTATCCATGATGTTCACCACAGTCCATAAGAGCATGGCAATTAGAGTAAAAATGATCCAAAGCATATTATAATTGATTACTGATATTTACTGATGTACTGATAGGATAGCTCAAATCATCAGTAAATCAGTATTATTCAGTACTCATTTTTTAATCACACTCTCACTAAACAAAACATAATCAAACAAACCAAGCGTTGGCGAATATCGAGGCATATCAACCATTAATCGATGACTAGCTTGGCCTTGTTTGCCCAAAGCTTCAATACTTAAAGTATTAGGAAAAGCTTTGGATTGGCCTGATGCATTGTCCAATGAATATAATTTTATCGTTAAATTATCAGCGGTACTATAAAGCGCCTTGACTCGCACTCTATAATTACCAGAACTGCTAATATAATTATTCAAAGCTGAATTTGAAGGTTGTCCGCCACTATAAAGAAATTTTTGAACTGCTAAATCTTCCAACTCCCAATCAAGTGGCAGGACTGGCCATTTAAACACAAAATTATTCGGCCATTTAATTATGGAAACCTCCAACCAAGTGGTTGATCCTTGCCAATCAAAATAAACCGATTCAATCTGACTGGTCTGAGTATTTTTTTCTGGAGTAAACAGGTCAAACTGCACTGTTTGATTAGTTGGTAGATCTAATTTTAATTCTTTAACTGCCTCACTATCAACATCCAAATCACAATCAATATCATCCACGTTACAATCCCCAGCCATTGGTAATCTATCCAGTTTTCTAATTGAGTATAGTGCTTTTTCGATTCCACTCTCAGCATTATAAAAAGCTGATTGAGCCGTGGTAATCAAGCCGGTCTGAACAATAGAACTACGTACCAGATTGGAAAGCACGATCGTGGAACTTAAAATTGCCGCAATGGTTAAAAGCGAATAGATCAATACATTTCCTTGTTGTGATTTAAATTTTTTTTCCATTTTTAACCTTAATAATTTTTCACTTTATGAACTTTACAAACTTTCAACTTTACAACTTATCTCGCATAATAACGTGAACTAATCGTGGTCTGTAAAGCTAATGGTTTTTGGTCCTCCTCATGTACCGCAACTGGCAAAGCTTTTAAATAAATTGTTATTTGCGGTTGTTTATCACTTTTGTACTGCTTAGTTATATTATCAAACTCAAGCGGGTCTTCATTCGGAGCAATTCTAAAACTTAAACTTTGAATATCAAAATTATCCGCTGAAATTATTGATCTCTGATCATCAATTGACTGAATTAAGCAAGTTTCTATTCCTAATGCACAACCAACAGTTTCAGTTCCAAATGCAACTTTTTGGTTTTGTGAATTTATCAAATGGAGTTCATCCTGCAATTCATTTATAGGCAAGTGATATGCTGAATAGTCAATCTGGCTCAAACGAATCTGCTGAGCAATTTGCTCCATATTGTACTGTAAATCAACCATAGATTTTTGCATAACCATACTTTTTCTTTGAGAAATAGTTACTGATAAAAAAATATCACTAACCACAAGCATCATGGTCATAAAAACGGCCATTACCACCAACATTTCAATTAAGGAAAAACCTTTTTTCATAATTATTTAACTTCCCTCGCGATATAACAACTTTCCGTCAAGTCATACCCCCCGCCTACCTTACCATTAAACGCAAACGGCTCTGACAAAGTTACATTTTTGTTTGGTTCTCTAGAATACTTAGTTATGTGAGCAATTGTCATACTGTAATTTGAAATCGTACCTGATACACCTGGAACAATTACCTTTTTAGCACCTCTTTTAACAGCGACTTCTTGCATTTGATCCAAGAATTTCTCAATTAAATAATTGATGTCTAAGTCTGCTTCTCCAGGCACATCAAAACCCCGAACCAACAAAACCTTATCGCCATTTCTATCTTCTAGTTCAAACATCAAAACTGATCCTATAAATTCAGCATCTCCCAGTTCATCTTTTACCACAAACTTATAAGGAACAACATTAGGATATGTTTTCAATAAAGGATACTCAGCCGTATAACAAACATCCGCAATATATCCAGCCATTTCGCCAACAAATCCACGATCAGGAATTAATTTAACATCCAGTGGCGCGCCAGTTTCTACTTTAGAGAAATTAGCTACCTCAGCTCTAAGCGGATCAACCTGAGACTTGAACAATTTAGAAACATCCACCAGTTTAGAATTATCCTTAGCTCCAGTAATTTGTTTCCAAGCTTCTTCAGTCCAATAACCTTCTTCGTTTTTCTTTTGCGTATTTATTACATGATCTTTAATAAAGTTATCCACAATATTAATAATATTCAAAACTCCTTGTGCTGTCACTTCCCCTTCTAGTCCACTGATTAAATTTTCTAAAGTTTCAGGTGAAAAATTAACTGTGAATAATTTTTTCAGAATAATCTGTCGCAAAACCGGGTATATTTCTGATTTACTAGCAAAGCGTCGATCAACCGATAGTAATGGTATCAATAGAGCATCCAAGTCCTGAGCAGCTTGAACATCTGCTAATATTTTTTCATAATTTGAATATTGCATCTTGATATATTTATTATCCGGTTTCTTGACCAGGATTTCCTGGAGTTCCTTGAGCTTCTCACGAATTCGTACTTCGGCTTTACTTTTCAATCCAGTTATATCTTTTGGATTTTCTGAGGCCTCAAATATTTCTGCTCGCAAAAGCTCAAAATCTGCCTGTACTTTTTCAACATTAACTTCAAGTCTAATTCTAGGAACAGACACCTCAATAACTTCATAACCAGCAGGCAGTTCTGTAATTTCACCAGCACTAAAATCGCTATTCCAATCTTCAATAATTTTTTCCATCCTTGGTCGACCACTATCGAATCGGTGAGTACTTTTACCAGTCATTAGACGTAAAATCTCCGTTTCAAATGTATTATATTCTTCAAGTTCTCCGATTGTATCTTCAGAATAGAGTAGTTGTTTTATTTTATCTAACCGTTTCTCCAACTCCTCAACATTGGTTATCCCTTGAGCAACTTGTTCTTCAGGCAAATCAATACCTTTTTGCTCATGCAGAACAATATTCCGATAATATTCAAATATTATTTTAGTTTTTGACAATCCAAATCGTTTCACATACTCAATTGAGATGTCAAAACTTTCTTGATCTAGTTCAACAGTTGGCTCATAACCACCAAATATATTACTCATAAACTGACTTGTTCTATCATAATCATTGTGAGTGAATGCGTTTCTCTTTTCGTTTGATTTCTTAGGTAAAACATCCAAGAACTCCTCTACTTTTTGTTCACCAAAAACTAATTTCCAAACTTCTTTTCCGCCGAAACGAATAAACGAAGTAGAATCTTTTTGAGCGACCTGTTTCAAACTCTTTTCTATTTTTTTCAATACTTCTGAGTAATCACTTGAATTATATATAGCAGATTCAATCTCAGAAACCGTCCACTCATCTTCCCTACTTCCATTTTTTGATAAATTATCAGCAAAATTATAATATTCAATAATTTTCCTAACGAAATCAAGCTGACCTTTTTTTTGAAAGTCATATTTTTCTAATAATCCTTGTATCAGCTTAGCTGGCCAACTTATAATTATACCGAGTAACTCACTTCTGCCTGCCTCATCTTTTAGCACAGCTGGGTCTTGATAAACATTATTTAAACTTTCTTCAAGTCCTGGTTCTTCCTCGAAATAATTTTTGTGCGCCATTACCATTTTTGGGAATTCCAGGAAATCTCCATTTTCTGGATTTGCCATTAATTTCATTAAAACCCCATTTGGTTTATTGCCTGCATCATTAATAATATCAAAAAACAGGTCTTCCCTTCTTAATCCCAGCTCATTACAAATTTTATTAAAAAATATTACATGGTCAGCATCATCAGGATCAAAGTCCTCAAACAAGCGCTCAATATGTGCCCTGATTAACTCCGTCTTATCAAGACCAAGCTTTTTTGCAATCCCCACTAACTTGACTAGAACCTCTTCTTTTCCACCACTCAAATGATAAAAAGCTGACAATTCATCTTTCGTCCAATTATGTTTTTCCTTCAATTCCTCGCATATTTCTTCATTATACACAATCGCCTTGGGAAATCGAATCATATTCCGAGGAGAAGCTATCTGATTTAAATAGGAATCCTCATCTACTAATATTTTGATAACTTTTTGTTTTTCTTCAGGCAATGTAACTAAATATTTCTGCAATACATCCTCAGGTAGTTCACGGCCCAATAAAGCTATCTGATAAACTGCTGTTGAAATTGTATCTCCACGTTTTTCTCTAAATGCATATTGCAAAAACATATCCAGCGCCTCAGGTCGGCCCAATGCTCTCATAGTAGGCATAGCCATTGACGGATCACCTCTTTCGTCCATTAAATTTTCATTATTCAAAGAATTAAGGACTAAACCAGTAAATTCGGCAACTTCATCTTCAGCCACTAAGCCAGATTCAACTAAACTCGGGGCTAGGGTGTTCCAATGATGACCTCTCTTTCCTCGAACTTCAAATGCCGTTATGTTACCTGGAATCAAATCTCTACGAATTTTCATTTGTTCTACCTTTCGACCAACATCTTCTTTTAATCTATCCCCTTTCAAGGTATCCAGTATTTTGGTACTCAATTGCTCAGCCTTTTTACCAGCACTATAAGTAGCCATCAAGTCAAGCCAGTCACTAACAGTAACCTTGGCTCCTCTCGCATAACTCAATGAATTCAGAATTTCTCCTAAATCATAAAGTCCGTGTGTTTGATATAAATTGGCGAGTTCTCTTTGTAATTCCTGAAATCTTTTATTTTCTTCAGGTGTTTGCGCATGTACACTCTTTGAAAATGCAAGGTCCATAAACTCACGAACCCACTCCATAATTTCCGCCTTCTTCTGGTCGGTAAATTTTCCCAAAGTTGGTAAAACAGCGTGCTCTTGCAAACTTTGAGAATACTCTAACCAAGCCCCTTCAAGTGCATTTTCTATATTTAATTTATGGTCCCTTACGGTTTGGTCAAAATAGGTTACACTAATACTTCTGACAAGTTTTTTTTCATTTTTACCAAGACTGAGCATGGTGACATTAACTTCCGACAGTTCGCCTCTAGCTTCTTCGATTTGATTTTTCAGTTCCTCAATTTCTAAATTTAACTTTTCAGCTTTCTGACCTGAACTGGCTAATTCTTTTTTATTTCTGAATTTACCTAGGAACTGAGTCGACAAATCTGCAATTCTCCTCCTAGTTTGCGTTTCTTGCTTTTCCAAATCAATTAATCGTTTTCTGTCTTCTGTTAATTCAAGTTTTCTCTTTTCATGCCACTGAACAATCATGAAAGCTTCATCCTGAAACTGCTGTAACATGGTATAAACCTCTCCAAGGTCAACCCGTTTTTCCTTTTCTATTTGAGTCATCAATTCATACAGGTCATCTGAATAAGAATTTAACTTGGAAACGACTTCTTCTTGGTCCATGTCTATCGCTTCCATACTGGTATCAACCTCCTGTCTCAGATTCATTATTTTCTGAAACATCTGATGATCCAAGCTTTCTCTCAATTCTAAGCCTTCTTTTACTTTTTTCAAATGATCAACAAGACCACCAGAACCAGTCTCGGCAGTTTGCTCAGGCCTCTCGCTTTTAGCCTCTGGAGAATCTTCTCCAATTTTTTTAGCACTGTTTTGTGTCATATTATCTCCAATTATATAAGTAATCGACTAAAGAAATATTCCGCCAAGCTGGACCCTGCTTCCAACGAACCATAGAAAAAACCTGAATACCTATTTGCTTATTGGGACAGGCTTGACCAGACACACAGATACCATCTCCACCACAAGCAGTTGTTGATTCACAAATTGGACGATTCTCAACCATGCGATAATAATTAGTTGGCTCGTCAGATTCAACTGAACTATAAAAACCCTTATCATCAAAATACAGCCGACACATTTCATCTTCCTGACAATCATCGAAATCCATCCCTGTCGATTTCAGGGTCCATTCACCATCATAAGGACTAATATAAACAATAAATCGATAATCAAGCCCATCCTGTAAAAAAGTATTCCAGTAAACGCAATTTTCTTCATCATCTGGATCAAAACAACCCTTCAACCAATTAGAATCGCGGGTATTACGAACAACCTCAACTCCTTCGCGAGCTAAATTCAAGGCTGTATTTCTATTGATTGATTCAGAAATTGCGATAAAACTTTGTGTAGAGCGTGACAAGAAACCAACTAACGCAATCGCAATAATAGCCACTGCGATAATGGCTTCAATCAAAGTTTGACCTTGTTTATTTTGGCTTAACATAAAATTAATTTCCCGAAGTTACCAATCCCGACTCTAAATCAACAACTAAATATCGTATTTCCTCAGATTTTTTTGATTTTAAATGAAATGTATAACCACCACTCTGTTCACAGTCGCCACCAGCTAAACAAGTATTATGTCCTTGCTGGTCCCAACGAAAGCAAATTATCTTATTTAGGAAGTTTTGAAACTCTACACCTTCAGTCAAATTAATCACTTGATCAATTTCGTCGCCTGTATTGAAGTTGCAATCTGCATTATTATCAAAAAATAAAGTATATGCTTTACCACTAGGTTCTATTTTTAAACCGTACATTTCCGAGCTTTGATGGTTGTTCATCTTTCCAGACAATGCGTTGATCTTCTGTTCGTTTAATTTTTGCTCCAAAAGATTAACTTCGTTCGCTAGACTTTGCCTTTGACTTTGATTTGAAAAACTCAAAACACCCATAGTTGTGATTATGGCAACTATAGCAATAGAAACGATCAATTCGATCAAACTAAATCCTTTTTTCATACTACAAACCTAGGTTTGTTAAATACCAAGCTAATAGTTGTTGTCCCCAAAATAAAGCTACAAAGGTGGAACCCGTCAGAAACACACCAAAAGGCACCGGGCTTTTCATAGTTTTTATTTTGAAAGCTAAAAGTATTACACTAATCACAGCACCAGAAACATAAGCTAAAATTAGAGCCACAAAAATTATTGGCCAACCAAGCATAAATCCCATTACTGCGCCTAAACGAATATCACCACCGCCAACCCATTTACCCTTGGAAACCCAATACTGCAGAGCAAAAAAACCACCACCAATCAGACCAGCTACTATCAAATTAATTAGAATTGAAAAGTAATTTCCTGAATGACTTAAAATAAAAAAGTTTACCAAAAAGGCAAACACCATTAACGGTATAGAAACTGCATCAAAAATTAAATAATACCGTAGGTCAGTTGTAAAAATAATAATTAATCCCGCCACAAAAACTAAATCTCGAAAGAACATAGGATTTGCCATAGCTTGACCCACTTGATGATGATAAGCTAAAAAAACAAACAGCAAACCCGTCACCAATTCAACACTTGGATATTGCCAAGAAATCTTCTGTTTACAACCACGACACTTAGCCTTTAACCAAATAAAACTAAAAATTGGAACTAGATCATAGTTCTTTAATTTTTGGTGACAGTGAGGACAGTTCGACCGCTTTTTCCAGATTGATTTTTTTTCTGGCAAGCGATAAATCACCACATTTAAGAAGCTTCCAATACAAGCTCCAATTATGAAGATTAAAACGTAAGTTAACATAAATATATAAGTTCCAAGTTTCAAGATCCAAGTACCAAGTTATCACTTGAAACTTGTTACTTGTCGCTTGTTATTTAGACTTTTTCTACCATTTCAACTAACCGATTCGCATAACCCCATTCATTATCATACCAAGCTAGAACTTTGACTAAATTACCGTCAACCACTTTTGTAAATTTAAGATCAACAATTGCTGAAGCGGTTGTCCCGATAATGTCACTTGAAACTAATTCATCTTCGCTAACTTCAAGCACTCCCTTAAAATGAACCATTTTTGAATATTTTTTGAAGGCTTGATTGACCTGCTTTTCAGTAACATTTTTCTTTAACAAGGCCACCACGTCAACTAAGGACCCAGTAATCATTGGCACTCGGATGGACATACCATCGAATTTGCCTTTTAAATTGGGTAATACTTTACCAGTGGCAATTGCAGCACCAGTAGTAGTTGGAATAATATTACCAAGAACAGAACGTCCACGACGCCAATCTTTTTCATAAGCCAAATCAACCGTTCTTTGAGATGAAGTAACTGCGTGAATAGTTGAGAGCATGGCTTTTTCTACACCGAATGCACTTTCCAAAACTGCCATAATTGGTGAAACACAATTTGTAGTACAAGACGCATTTGCAAAAGCTTTTTCTTTTTTTACATTATTATCATTAATACCCCGCACCACCGTCATTACACCTTCATCTTTTATTGGAGCAGACAAAATTACATTTTTCGCTCCAGCGGTTAAATGCTTTTTGACCTCGTTGGTTTTGCGAAAGGCACCAGTACACTCCAGGGCGACATTAACCTTATGTTTTTTCCAGGGAAGTTTTGCTGGATCGGCAATTGAATAAACTGGAAACTTCCTACCATTAACAACTAAATGCTGACCACTAACACTGATTTTTTTGTCAAACTTTCCGTGAGCGGTGTCATATTTCAAAAGATAAGCTAAATTATTTATATCAGCCAAATCATTTATAGCTACAATCCTTAGATTCTTTTTTGTTAACGCAACTTTAAATGCAGCTCGGCCTACCCGGCCAAAGCCATTGATTGCTACTTTAGTCATAAAATAAAATATTAATTATTAATTACCAATTGATCAATCACCTAAAATCTAAATAAACCTAAATGAACAAATTCGAAAATAATTTCAAACCTTTGGAAATTTTTATTTTAAATTTATCTGGGACTTAGAGTTTTGATCCATTGATTAATTTCATTAGCTTTATTATAACAAATTTTACCCATTTTGGCGAAAAAAACAGAGGTGTGGATACCTCTGCTTTTATGTAATATTTTGTCTACTTAATCAAGTTGAAATTTTCTTATAAACACCTTAGCAATCTCACTCTCTAAATTCTCAGCAAATTCTATTTGCACAAACTGATCAGAAACTGGAATAACAATAGCGGTACTATCTACATAATATTTAAATCCAATCTTGCCAGCAATAGAGATCAAAGAGGACTCTTCATCAGCGAAATTATTACTGTCCGTAACTGTAACAATAACGTCCCCGACATCCTCGGAATCATCTGGACGAATCTGGCCGTCAGCAAAAAAATGCACCTGTTTAACATATGGTCTATCAAAATAAGTCCAGGAATTTGGAAAATAAGTAGTCACTCCATACTTAGCAAAACTTAGCCAATCATCTTCAATCTCTAAAATATCTTCATCAAGTTCTGCCTCTAAATCATCTGCATCTATATTCCCACTCATCCAAGAAAAAGCCTCACTCGACTCTGATGGTGTAAATGCACTAGTAAACTGCGCGGGAAGGATATCTTTCAGTGCCTCCTGGAATATCACTCTAGTAATTCTAGTTTCCATATACATGGCACCAAACAAGACACCAAAAGCAATGAATACACAGAATATTAAAACTGTGATCATGATCGCAAGACCTTTGAAATAATGAACTTCAGTTTTCAATAATCGAATTCTAATCTGATCATCTGTTAATTTTTGCTCTAACTGTTTTTTTGTTTTTTCTACTGGTTTCTTTTTTGTTGTTTTTGTTGTTTTTGTCGTTTTTTTTGTTTTTGCTGGCATAAAGTACAAATATAAAAATTAAAAATAGAAAGCTTAAAGCACTTACTTTCAACTTTCAACATTTAACTTTTAACTGCCATTATTATACCACATTATTTAATTCAAGAAAACAATACTCTGGATAAAATAATCCACTTCCGGTAATATTTCATCAGGAACAAAGGCCATTACATAAAAATCCTCCCGAGGATAAACGATAACCAAATGACTATCTTCCTGGTCGGAACCTTCATTATCTTGAAAATATCGATACAGAATATACTTTTGGTTCAGAATATTTTCCTTAACAAAACAATTTCTAACTTCACCCAAATCTAACAATTTCAGTTTTTTGAACAGTTGCCCATCACATTCCCCAGATTGATTTTGGGACAATACTTCTTGAACTGCCAGGTTAGCATAATCAACTTTCTCAGCCAAAGAAAAATCATAAGTCGCCACCGTCAACTCTAGAGACTCAGTCTCCTCTGCTTTACTAAATTTACCAAAATAGCGAAAGCCTTCATAATCTTCAACCTGTTTATCGTCCTTATTTTCCAAAGAAAAACTTCCCCAATTTGCAGGGCTTTTGAATTGAAATTTAAAATCACTGTTTTGATAAATTCGCCACTGCTTAGTAGCCTCTGTAAACTTCAAAGCTTTTTGGGCAGTTTGCTCATCGGAAACTGAGAATTGATCAATCTTATCATTGGTGGTATTTATCTGCTGAATTAAATTAAAAACACCTTGTTCCACATTTTTCAGATCAGTATAAATATAATTTACAAACATTAGAACAAAAACAAAAAGTACAACCAGCACTACAATTAGAACCCCAGACCAAGTAAATTTAATCTTCTTGCTTTTTTTTCGTTTAGGCATTTATAATCAGAATTAATTTAACTAAGGAGTAATTTTCTCCCATAAAGTTATAAAAAAATCTTTGAATCGTAATAAATCTCTACCTGTTACAACCACAACTAACAACATCAGAAAAGCAAAACCAGCTGCATGAACTATCTGTTCTGTTTTTTGTTTGATTGGTTTACCTCTCAATTTTTCAACTATTAAAAACAAAACTCTACCGCCATCTAATGCTGGCAAAGGCAAGAAATTAATAATCGCTAAATTCAATGATAATAACGCAGTAAATTGCAAAATGTAAACAAAGCCCATACGCGCAACCTGTCCGGTCATGACCGCAATACCTACCGGCCCTGCTACATCAATTCCCAAAGGCTGACCAACAATTGCATTTTTGATTACTGTATAAAAAGCTACAATAATTTGCACAAACATTATTATCGTGGCCTTGATTCCCAACCAGATCGATTGATACCAAGGATACGAAACTGTTCCGGTCTTGGCCAAACCAATACCTACCGCTTTTTCACTCAATTCTTCTATCTCTACTGCTGAAACTGTAAATTCCATTTCCTCATCAAGTCTTTTAATTGTAAAGTTTAACGGCTCCTCCTCATTCTGATCAATATAATCTTGCACAGCTTGAACTTCTGTAAATTTTTCTCCATTTATACTAAGAACAACATCACCCATCTTTAAACCGATTTCTTCAGCTGGAGAATCTTCCAAAATCGACATGATCTGTACTTTCGGATTTTGAATGTGAGCTTGTGCCAAATCACCGTCAATAACTTGCGGTGCGCCAATCATAAAAGCAATGATCAAGCAAACTGCAGCTAAAATCACATTCATAGTCACACCAGCACTTAAAATTGTAGCTCGCTTCCAAGCTTTTTTGCCACCGAAACTATCTGGATCGGCCTTACTTTCTCCATCTTCGCCTTTAATTTTCACAAAACCACCAAGTGGAATCCAGTTCATGGAATAAATTGTATCGTCAGATTTAATTTCTTCAGTGGCTTTATTTCCCCAGAAAAATTTGCGTTTACCATTAACTTTGCGCCAGCCAAAAATTCTAGGTGGGAATCCAAAACCAAACTCGTCACATTTAACTCCCAATTTACGGGCAGTCCAAAAGTGGCCCAATTCATGGAAAAAGACCATCACTCCTAAGATAATAATGAAAACAATTAACGTGAACATAAACGACATAATATCCAATACACAATACACAATTCATAATAAAACTTGTTTATTGTTTATTGTTTATGATTTAATTTTTATTAATTTATATTTATTGTTTATTTTATTGGGTATTTGGTATTTGTCACTGGTTATTCTAACTAATTTTATCAAACCCTATCTTAAACGCGCTCAATGATAAACCAGCTACCTTACGCTTCCCAGATACATCAACAGCACTATGATATTCAAATAATACACATAACTTTTTGGGGTCTTCAGATAAATCCGTAAAAAAACCTATTACACGAGTTTTGTAATCACTATTTGATGACCTGGACTTAAATTCATCACCAACTTTATATCCTTTATATTCGTGTAGTTCTAATAAAACCTCCTTAATTTGACCAACATTTTCAGTGTTTTCATATTTGGATTCAACTGGTCCGGCAATTTTAATTAAACTAGCCATTTCAAAAGTATGCCATGAATTAAAAACATCTAGAAAAACCTTAGCAAGTAGTTTAACAGGTTCCACCGTCTCGATTCGTCCAGGTTGAAAATCTCCTTCTGGGGTCATAACGACTACCCGATCACCCTCCTTCATTTCTGTAATCTCCACAAATTCATTTTCTGGCGATATCTTCATCTCCTTGGTTTCAATAAACTCAACTATTTCCTCTTTTTTTGTAATGTAATCGCGCATCACTTGAAGCGCCTCTTTACTTCCAGCTTCGGCCTTTTCTTTCAAGTCAGCAAATCCAAATCCACCTGAAATTACTTCTAACTCAGACATTATTTTATCAAAATGCGCTTGCTGAACTTCGTTGAAGTTAGCATGCAAGGATTTTTCGGTTAAAGATTGTTCGGGATTTAACATAATTTTCAGTAAACGGTAAACGTTAAACAATAAACCTTTAATTACTTATTGGATATTAGGTATTGGGCATTTGATATTGGTTACTCCTTGGCGTTAGTATTTATTTTCTTGAAATTTCTAGAAAAATCAGCTATATACCAATGACCGACCTTCCTTTTTCCAGCCTTATCTAAATCATAATCTATAAACTCACCTAAAATTTTTAACTTTCCGTGAACAAGCACAAATCCTATCAAACGATTTTTCCAGTTTTGGACCTTTGATTTAAACTCGTCACCAACTTTATACTGCTCAAACTCATGAAGCTCTAATAAAAGTTCTTTGTCATCAACCTCTTCCTCACCAACAACTGTGTATTTTTCACCAACTGGTCCGGCGATTTTAGCTAACCTTGTTATCATATATCCACGAGTAACATCTTCCTCATCCATTTTAACGTTTACGCCCAGAAAAGCATCCGGACTTGAGCAGATTGTCCCTATTTGAAATTGTCTTGCTCCATCTAAAATTAACACGCTGTCACCATTTTTAAGTTCTGTTATCTCCACAAATTCATTTTCTGGCGATATATTCATTTCCTTTGTTTCAATAAACTCCACAATTTCTTCTTTCTTCGCGATGTAATCTCGCATCACCTGAAGAGCTTCCTTACTTCCAGCCTCAGCTTTTGCTTTTAGCTCAGCAAAGCCTAACCCACCTGAGATCACTTCTAACTCAGACATTAGTTTATCAAAATGAGCTTGCTGACTTTCATCAAAGTTTGCATGCAAAGATTTTTCGATTAAAGATTGTTCTAGCTTAAACATAGTTAATTATCTAATTTTTTTACACTTTAACAAAAAAGGTTCAGGCTCATTATAGTACACAAAATACTTCCCAGTCGCTTCATCAACATTATCAATAGTTTCATATAACAATTTAACCACACCACGGTCCAAAACAAATGCAATCAATCGCACTTTATAGGGAGTATTTTTTACCGCAAACTCATCACCAACCTTGAAATCTTCATATTGATGAGTTTCTAACAAAAGAACATCCAACTGTTCTTCAGTTGATACAGGGTTGCCATATTTAAGACCAAATGGACCAGCTATTTTTGCTAATGTTAGCAATGGACACCTAGTAATTCTCATTCCATCAAAAGCTACTTTTGCCCTTTTACTATCACCAAAATCAAAAAAATCTTTTATTTCACCTATCTTTCCATGTCTCCATGAACCCTCCTGTAAAAACGTAACCGTATCATTAACTTTTATTTCAGTAATTTCTACAATCGGATTCGCCTCGAAATCTGGCATTTTCTTGGTTTCAATAAACTCAACTATCTGTTCTTTCTTGGCAATATAATCCCGCATCACCTGAAGAGCTTCCGTACTTCCAGCCTCAGCTTTTTCTTTTAGCTCAGCAAACCCTAATCCACCCGAGATTACTTCTAACTCAGACATTAATTTATCAAAATGCATCTGCTGAACTTCGGTGAAGTTAGCTTTGAGTGCGTTTTCTTGTAATTGTTGTTCTGGGTTAATCATATAATACGAATGAATTAAGATACGAATGCCGCGAATATTCGAATGCCACGAATAGAATCCAAAATATTTATTCGCATATTAGCATCATTCGCATGAGAGTATATTCGTATCAATCTTATGTAACTCAATTTTCTCACCAAAAAACTTATCTGCTGTTTCCTGAAAATTATCGCTTAGATCTGTCACTAAATATTTGGTTTGTGAATTTTTACTTAAATCATTATCAATTTCCGGATGCCTCTTTAAATAATCTTTTAAACTCTTGGCCACAATCTCACCAGGATTAGGAACCAAGCAATTCGGCCCCATTATTTGTTTAATTTGTTCTATTAATAATGGATAATGAGTACAAGCTAAAACTAAAACTTGAACCGCTTGCTCTCGCAATGGTTGAATATATTTTTCTAAAATAACTTTGGTTTCAGGTTCATTCATCCAGCCTTCCTCAATCAACGGCACCAGCAATGGACAAGCTTGTTGAACTATATTGAGTTCATGAACCTTTGACCCTGAACCTTTACCCCTTCCTTGCCCCTGAATCCTGACTCCTTGACCCTTTAATTCTACCACATAAATGTTCGAATTAACAGTTCCTCGCGTGCCAATTATTCCAACTTTACTACAACCAAGCCCTGCCACATACTCTGCCATCGGCCGCACCACTCCCAGTATATTAAATTCGTCATTCCGGACTTGATCCGGAATCTCACGAACAAGGCCGGGTAGCCACTCTTGCTGCAATCGTCTCAACGCTTTCGCACTGGCAGTATTACAAGCAACTATAATTAATTTGCAACCATTTTTAAATAAATAATCACACGCCTTTCTGGTCAAACCAAAGATAGCCTCATCAGATCTATTTCCGTAAGGAACATGAAGTGTATCACCCAAATACATATAATCGTATTTCGGCAAACTACGTTTAATTTCTTTTAATACGGTTAATCCACCTAAACCGCTATCAAAGACACCAATCATAGAAAAACAAGATATTAGACAAATATTGACTACTATTAACCTAATATTATAACCTTACTTGCCCAGAGTTCATCGAAGGGTATTTTACTATTTTAGCAGAAATTACAGTAACAGTAAATATACTTGACAAAAACAACTTTTTGAGTTAAACTTGCTTGTAATCACAATGAGGTGTCTAAATGATTGAAATACAAATCGAAGAAAGACCTAGTCCTGAACTAAAAATCGCCTTTGTACAAAAACTGGATAACGGCAACACCGTATTGAAAGTTCTTTTACTATCTGAACACTTGGACATTCTTTTTGAAAAAATACTTGAACTCAAACCTGGGTACAGTTTTCACGAATACACTCAGGAAGTAAAAAGAAGAATTGAAGGAAAGAGTGTAGATGACGCAATCAAAGAGATCCGATTTTTCAATCAATCAAGTCCAACCGTTGTACATCATTTGAGAAAAAGGGAGGAATAACCATGCTAACAGTTATGCTTAAGTCCCCACGACCTGAATGTCAAGTTTACATCCGTGAATTTCACAAGCCTGACAATCCAGCCTTGTTCGTTACCATTCGGGTAATGGACCCACAAGATCAAATCTTGCTTGAAAGCCGGGCTACGATTTTACCAGGATACACCTCTGCTGACTTGCGCTATGATATGGAAACTGCCATGAGAGATTTGCCTCCGCATGACGGCAAAGGTGCTACGATTATAATCAATGATCTTATTCTCAGCATGCCAGAAAAATTACGGGTAGCCTAAACTAAAACACCACAACAGCCCAACGATTTGGGCTGTTTTTCTTTTTTAAATATTATGTTAAAATTTTAGTAGACCCATTCATTTAACGGAGACTAAAAATGGCTAACTCAACAAATTCAGCAGAACAATTGAAGGATGTAGTTTTAGTAGGATCTGATCATGGCGGATTTGAGTTAAAACGGAAAATTCTGGATTTTCTTGAACTTAACTATATTCCTGTCGAGGATGTTGGCACTTATTTCAGCGAACCTTGCGACTATCCTGATATTGCCAGACTGGTAGCCGAGCCAATCTCTACTGGAACACACACTCGCGGAATTTTAGTGTGCGGAACTGGACTGGGTATTTCAATTGCTGCGAACAAATCCCCAGGAGTACAAGCTGCGGTCGGCTACAATGAAATTGCAACTCAAATGGCTCGCGAACACAATGATGCTCACATCATCTGTTTTGGAGAACGTACTATGGACCATGATGAAGTTTTAAGGTGCGTAAAAATCTTTTTGGAAACGCCCTTTTCAAATGGAGAGAGACACATTAAAAGACTTCAGAAGCTCGAATAGTCTTTATGTTTTCCAAACAAAAAAACCACCAACTACATTGTAGTGGTGGGTTTTATTTTTCACCGCAAAGGCTTATCAAAAACCTCTGATCTTGTTGATTTCCCTTTCAATCAACAGTTGCGTATCCGTAGCAACTGTTTCTTTTGGCAGCGACTTCAGCAAAGTAGAATCAGGACTGCGAGTGAAACCCATGAACTTAGTATTCTGTCAGCAATTAGCTAAAATTAAACAAAAAAATGAACCATTAGGTTCATTTTTTATATTATATTACACCTTAAATCTTTAATCTGTCCGTATTATCTCTAAAATCTCATCACGCTTTTCTTTCATCAACTCTTCCGTCTTTGCTTCTAAGTTTAATCGCAGAAGCGGCTCGGTATTACTTGGACGAACATTGAACCACCAGTCTTCAAATTCAAAAGTTCCACCATCAAACGCCTGAGTCAAATTATCACCAAATCTTTCTTTTAACTTGGCAATAATCTCATCCTTGTCTTCAACTTCTGAATTAGTCTCTTCAATCCGATAATATGTTTGAAATTCTTTAATTGTTTCTGAAAATGACTTACCTTCTTCACTTAACATCTGCAAAACAATTACGGTCGCGATAATTCCACTATCCGCTCGATAATTGTCCTTGAAATAATAATGACCTGAATGCTCACCAGCAAAAACCGCGCCAGTTTCTTTCATGTCCTGTTTAATATATGAGTGTCCAACCTTACTTGTAAAAGCTTTTCCACCCATTTTTTCCACAACTTCAGGAACGGCCTTACTCACAACCACATTACGAATTATTGTAGCGCCTGGATTTTTTTCTAATAATTTTTTCGCCACCATAGCCGTTATCCAAGAGCTGTCAATCATATCCCCTTTTTCATCAACAAAAAACACTCGATCTGCATCACCATCAAAGGCTAAACCAAGATCAGCGTTAGTTTCTTTCACTTTGGCGATTAAGTCCAAATTATTTTCAATTTCAATCGGACTGGGCTGATGGTTTGGAAAAGTACCGTCCAACTCAAAATATAGAGGAATAATTTCGCAGGGTAAATCATTAAAAATTGCCGGGACAATTTTTCCAGCCATTCCATTTCCAGCGTCAACTACAATTTTTAGAGGTTTTATTTTTTCTTTATCAATAAAAGTGTAAACATGCTCGGCGAATTCTTCTAAAATCCCATCTTTTCCTTCAACTTGCCCCAAAACTTCAGAATCAGTAAATTCGTTTTTCAAAACTAATTCTTTCATTTCAGTTAGTCCGCTTTCCTTTCCAACTGGCTGGGCTCCGGACAAACAAAACTTAATCCCAATATAATCCTTTGGATTGTGCGAGGCTGTGATCATGGCGCCTGCCATTTGATATTTTCCAGAAGCAAAATAAACTGTATCAGTGCTGACAAGACCAAGAGTTATTACCTTTGCTCCCTGTTTTGTTGCTCCACGAATAAAAGCCTGACTCATTTGTGGTGAAGAAATTCGCATATCCCAACCCAAAACTAATTCTTTGATTTGAAAATGAAGAACAAAAGCTTGTCCTACTCGTTCCATTATTTCTTCATTGAATTGGTCAGGATAAATGCCCCGAAAATCGTAGGCTTTAAAAATTAATTGATCAATCTGCATAAAAATTATTTTAATACACCCTTAAATATTAAATACAATGCCCCAAATCCAGCGGTGCTTATAATTAAATTAATTAAAAATCCAACAAAAGGCAAGGATATTGCCACTACAACAATAAATACTCCGAGTATCATTGGCCAAAATAATTTATTATTTTTCACGTCTTCTTTCAAAATCAAGGCACCAATTGCCAAAGCCACAAAAACTTTAACCACATAAAAAGCAATCAAATATAGTCCCATAGCAATTAACCCCAATGGCATTCCAACCATAGTCGCCATTAATAATAAACTAACCATCGGAGTAAAAATAAGCCACCAAAAGCCATGATTAAAACACTTTAATGGATCTTTGCTAACTGTTGCCGCTAAAAGCATGGTGATTTTTTTCATAACCCTAATCATCACCATTGCCAAAACCAATAATCCAAAGAAGTAAAATAGTCTCCCAAATATATACAGATAGTCAAAAGTTTTCCTCCAATCAACGCTGACTTGCTGGCTTAATTGCTTAGTTTGCCCAGTAATCTGCAAAGAATCAAAGTTAACCATTGTTTTTCTGGTTGGAGAATATTCCAAATTACCACCAACACTTAATCCTTCTGCAAACTCTACCGACCCCTTTGGATCAATATGCAAAAATAAATTACCACCAATATTTTGATCAAGCTTAGCAGAAACACCAAATAAATTTATATCGCCTTGATGTTCTGACTGTAAATCAAATTTATTTGCTCCAACCATAATATCCTGACCAACAGTCCCTGAAACGATAACTGACTCTCCTGCTCCAGTAAAGTTTTTTCGGACCTCTCCCGTAATCACTATTTTCCCAGCCAAGAATCGCAAATTGCCTTTTACTGTGCCATTAATTGTCAAATTTTCGGCTGCTCCAATCAAATCCCCTTCAATAACACCATCAACTACAACTGTTTCAGCTAAAATATAAGCATCTTTTTGTAATGTGCCAGAAATATCAACGGTCTCCCCAGTTTTGAAAAAATTATAGCTAATAACTTGTTCTTTTGGAATAAATACGTTTTCCATCTCTCCGTAACTAGCTAAAGTCACCGCAGGCAAACATAAAACAATTAGAATTAATATCAGCCAAAACTTTTTCATAAATTTGTACTTTTTAATTATTAATTTACCCACTTTTCAACTTTGACGTTTAGGTATAAGTATTATACAATATTAGCAGAAAAATACAAAAATTTAGGAAAGCACGGAAAACACAAGAAAACACAGAAAGCATAAAAAAACACGAAAACACAGAAAGCACAGAAACCCTCTACAATAAAGGTTTCGTGATTTCGTGATTTCGTGATTTCGTGATTTCGTGATTTTGTGGTTTAGTGATTTCGTGATTTTGTGTTTTCGTGAAACTTATGATCATCTTTTCTGAGAATCTAATTAAAACTCTTGAATATTCCATAATTCTTTGCCAAAAAGAGCAAGGTCCACTAGTTACGCCCTCGCATTTACTAAAAGCCCTAGAAAAAACTAAAGGGGGTTTAGCATTTGGAATACTTAGTCAAATTAAGCCTATAAACCAAGAAGCTTATACTTTTACAAAAAAAGACAACAAACAACTACCAGAGTTTAACAATGATACAAACATCGTACTAAAGAAGGCTGCCAGTATTGCATTTGAATATGGTCATCATTATATTGGGACAGAACATGTTTTAGCAGCATTGCTAGAACTCCCTGTCAATAAAATTGCAAAATACAAATTGCCAGCTGATAGAATAAAAAAACATTTAGAAACAGTGCTAAACAGTAGTTCCCATATTCCGGATTTTTCAAAAATATTTAAATCCAACCATTCCGACATTGGAGCAATACAAAATGAAGCTGATAGTCAGTCAACTCTTCAGCGTTTTACTATTGATCTCACTGCGCCAAAAAACCACAAGGACCTAAACCCAATCATTGGGCGCCAACCAGAAATTCAGCGCTTAATTCAAGTTCTTAGTCGAAAAGATAAAAATAACCCCGTTATACTAGGCGATGCTGGAGTTGGAAAAACAGCTCTAGTTGAGGGCCTAGCCAGAAAAATATTTGAAAAACAAGTTCCACCGTGTCTCTATAATAAACAAATTCTAAGCCTAGATTTGGGATTGTTAGTAGCCGGCACAATGTATCGTGGAGAATTTGAGAACCGACTTAAACTGGTAATGCAACATGTGGAAGATAATTTAAATATAATCTTGTTCATTGACGAATTGCATAACATTATTGGAGCAGGTTCAGCACAAGGCTCAATGGATGCTGCAAATTTACTCAAACCGCTATTATCACGAGGACGATTGCGTTGTATTGGAGCAACCACCTCGGAAGAATACAAAAAACACATTGAATCTGATCCGGCCCTGGAACGAAGATTTCAAGCTGTAAATTTATCAGAACCATTACCTGAAGAAACATTAGAAATACTACAAGGAGTAAAAAATAATTATCAAAATTTCCACGGCGTTAGTTTCACTAATGACGCAATTGAAGCTGCTGTAGAATTAAGTGTTCGCTATATTCAAGATAAATTTCTACCAGATAAGGCTATAGATTTAATTGATGAATCAGCAGCAAAAGTAAAAATTCAAAATCAAGGCAAAGATAAACTTTTACAACAAGAGATTGAATTAGAAAATGAACTCAAAAAAATTTATAAAGAAAAAGAAAAGGCCTTAATTTCAGAAAATTTTAATCAGGCTCTAAAAATCAAGAAACAAGAGGAAGCAGTCCAACAAAAACTGAAAAAAATTCAACAAGCCAGACAAACAAAGCTGGGACAAAAAAATCTAAAAGTCACCAGAAAAGACATTCTTGATCTAGTATCACAAAAAACAAATATTCCAATCAATGAACTAAACAGCTCTGAATTCAAGCGCCTGAATTTAATCACTAAAAAAATAAAGAAAACTATAATTGGTCAAACTCAACAAATCGACCAAATCATGAAAACTATAATCCACGCAAAACTTGGGTTCACTGATGAGAATAAACCACTTGCGTCAATCTTACTTCTTGGCCCTAGCGGAGTTGGCAAAACCTACTTCGCGCAAGAACTAGCAAAAGCTTTATTTAAAAAATCAGAGGCTTTCATTCAACTGGACATGTCAGAATTCAATGAAAAATTTCAAGCCACAAAACTAATTGGATCACCTGCCGGCTATATAGGCTTTCGTGAAGGCAACAAGTTCACAGATTTAGTCAAAAAAAATCCTCACAGTTTAATTTTACTCGATGAAATTGAAAAAGCTCACCCAGATGTACTTGATCTATTATTACAAATCCTTGATCATGGTCATTTAACTGACAGCACTGGAAAAAAAGTAAACTTCAAAAACACTATTATTGTCATGACTTCCAATGCCCTAAGTGATAAATTACAAAAAGGCACTATTGGATTCCATTCAACTATTCACGCAGGACAACAAGATCATGCTGAATTAATTAGTGAATTAAAAAAGAAATTCAAACCGGAATTAATAAATCGATTAAATCAAGTTGTCATTTTTAACTCTTTATCTGAAAAAGATTTACAAAAAGTGACTAAATTAGAATTACAAAAGCTACAACAAAGATTAAGTAAAAATAGTTTTGACATAGAATTTAATTCACCAGTTATAAATTTAATTGGTCGAATTTCACACCAGCAAAACAGCGGTGCTCGAGGTGTACAGGCTACTATTAAAACTGAGATTGAACATCTCCTTCTGGACAAAATCATCTCTAAACAAAAAAATAAATTTAAAGTTACAAAAGAAAGAAATAAAATTGTGATCCAATAAAATGCCTGACGAAAAAACTTCAGACAACAACCAAAGTCAGCCGGAGGTAACGGAAAAAGAAACTGAAATTACTTCAAACCCAACACCAAGCTCTTCAGCTAGTAAATCTGACACCAAAGACCCAAAACCCGGCGAGAAAAAGGGTAAGTTTAAGTTTGAAATAGAAGATAGGGTTGAAGAATCTGGAGACAAAGGGCCAACTGTTGATGAAAGTATCGAGGAAGATACTGAAACAAAGGAACAAGGCACTTCGACAGAAGAACCAACACCTGATCAATCATCATTTGAAGATGAAGATTTTTTACAAGCTGCCAAATCTAGTATTGGAAACGATAAAATGGGAACAGAACCAAAGAAAGCTTCTAAACCCAAGAAAGACTCTGACGACAAAGAAGTAGAAGGTGAAATAGTTGACGAAGAGGCAGTCCTTGAATTGGGTCCGGATGCTGGTAAAAATGCTGGTTCTAGCGAAGCGCCAGGGGCACCCTCTGTAAAAGGCTCCAGTGTAGGACCAGCACCAAAAACTGCAACTCAACAATCACCAGTACCTTCCCCGCAAGAAGAAGGTAAAGAGGGAGAAGAACAAGAAAAGGAGGAGGAAAAAGACGAAGAGAAAGACGAAGAACAAGAAAAGGAAGAAGAAAAAGACGAAGAGAAAAACGAAGAACAAGAAAAGGAAGAAGAAAAAGACGAAGAGAAAGACGAAGAACAAGAAAAGGAAGAAGAAAAAGACGAAGAGAAAGACAAAGAAAAAAACAAAGAACAAGAAAAAAAACAGAAAGCAGAAGCAGAACGATATGCTGAACAAACTGGTGGTCAAACAACTGGCGGCGCAGAACATCAAAAGGCCCTAAAAAGACAAATGGATCGACAAAAAAGAATTGATGATCAACATAAACAAGAACAACAAGAAGAGCTTGAAGAATCCAAACAAGATAGACAACAAGAACAATCTGGAGGAGAAGGTGATCAACAAGGTGCACAACAGAGTGCTCAAGGTAGTCAACAGGGAAATGAACGAAAACCAAAGAAAAAAAAGTCCTCAATCAAAGACAAACTTGCTAAGGCTAAGAACATGCAACGAAAGCTGAATGGAATGCGTAAAAAATCAGCAAAGCAATTAGCCAAACAAGCTGGGACGGCCATGAAAAACAAGGCCAAAGCAGCCGCAAAAAATGCCGCAGCTGCGGCGAAAGCTAAAGCTCAAGAAGCTGCTCAGGATTGTGTGGATAAGTTTAACCCCCTAAAGTGGTTCAAAAACCTAAGTCCAGGTGGCTGTATTCCTAAATTTGGATTCAAAGGTGGCTGCAGCATAAGTAGTTGGTTTGCTAAAAAAACAGCAGGATTTGGGAAAATGCTACGTACAGCAATGAAAATAGCTCGCATTGCTCGGTTTTGCTGTTCTTGTTGTTTGCAAATTACCGGTCCGCTATTACCCTACCTAATTGTAGTTGCGGCTATACTCGCCGCTGGCTTAGCGCTTGCTAAAATTATCGACATTGAAACCCTCCTTAGTTTATTCACATAAAAATTAAAAAAATAAAATAAAAAAACTTATGCTTAACATTCAAAATCTACAAAATCTGAATTGGCGAAAAATAGCCATGATTGCTGGTTTTATTATCGTCTGCTTAATCATTGCGTTTGGAATATATTTAATGTTTTTTAAACCTGTAATTGTCCCAGAAGACACAACCAAAGAAGTTGATATTGGACAACTACCCTCAGCAGATGAAGGTGATCAACCAGGTGTCATTGAAGAACCAGTTCCAGGCGAAGCTGTTCTCGTAGATCCAGTAGAAGATGATGCCGTTATAAAAATTCCAGCAGAAGTAAGTTTTGAAGATCTGCCTGATCAATATGCCCAGGGAGACATAACTGCTGTCACCAACTTAACCTATGAGCCATCTTATGCCTTGACCATCGACTCTACCGGAAACAATGCAGTTGTCTACCATCCTGAATCAGGTAAGTTTTATAAAATTACACCTTCTGGCAATCAAATCCTCATGACTAACAAGATTTATAAAAATGTAGAAAACATTGCCTGGTCACCCAAGACTGAAAAAGCAATTATGGAATTTCCTGACGGGACAAACATTTTATATAATTTTGACACTGACAAACAAGTAACACTCCCAAAAAACTGGACCGGCTTTGATTTTGACAGCTCTGGGAATCAAATTGTTTACAAGGATGTTAATCCAAACGAAGACTATCGCTTCATGGGCATTGCCAACGCTGATGGTTCAGGACAAAAATATCTAGAATACATGGGTGATGAGCAAAATAATTTTATTACAGACTGGTCACCAAACAACAAAATGGTTGCGCAATATAAATCAGGAAAATCAGGTACTTCTGCTGAACTATTTTTCTTGGGTCAATACGATGAAAAATTCAAATCAATTACCGTAAATGGTTACGGACTAGAAACTGCCTGGACTCCAGATGGATCTAAATTAGTATATAGTGCTCATAATGCTTTCTCTGACCACAAGCCACTCTTGCATGTTGTCGATGCTGCTGGTGAAAAGGTTGGTTACAATCATCATAGTTTAAAACTCAATACCTGGGCCAGCAAATGTACTTTTGCCTCTAAAGATATTATGTATTGCGCTGTTCCCAAGGAATTACCCTATGGGGCTGGTTTAGTACCAAGAATTGCCGATGAGACTGCTGATTATATTTACAAAGTTGATATTAAAAACGGAGTAAAGAGTTTTGTCGCCGAACCAGAAATCGGCTACAGTTTTGATCAACTACAAGTATCAGATGATGGCTCAAAACTATACTTTACTGACAAAACTACAAAAGGATTACATGTAATCAATCTCAAGAAACCATCAGGAATAGAAATACCTGAAGGCGAAAGTTCATCATTCTAAAATAAATATAAAAAGATGAAAATTAAGTATTCAATTTTACTTCTAATTGTGTTGGTGTTTATTAGTCTACCTTTCACCCCCAGCACTGCAAAAACTAGCGGGACTCCGGGAACCACCTTTCCCAATACATGCGCATCCATCATGGCCGACGTCCCACTAGGTGACGCAACTTTTGATACAAGCGAAGGTGGTAGCTCTTATGTTACCGCTGGCTGGTATAAAACCGATATTGCTTCCTGGCAAAGCGCCAATTTATCCAGTATTACATTTGCTGGTAAAACTACTGATGTTATTTTCGAACCAATTCAAGTCAACAATGCTGCAAAACTTGCCTGGGCACTTTTTGGTAATGCAGTATCCCTCTGTCCTGAAGTTGCACAAGGTCTTTATCAAATACATATATATGATAATTTTGCTTGTAGAATGATCACGCCCTCAGCTGTTAATGGAGCAAAAATACTAAGCCAACACGCCAGTGGTTATGCCATAGACATTAATGTAAACGAAAATAAATATGTATCAGGGCCGTGCAAGCCAGAAAATTGCAATTATTCGCCATGTATTTTACAAGCCGCAAAAACTGCTGGAATTAGTTGGGGAGGCGGAACAATGGACCCTCAACTTTATCCTGGCACTTGTGACGGTCATCATTTTGAATACAAAGCTGGAGGGTCTAATATCATTGATACTGCCATAAACTTTTGCCAACTACCTGCGGCAGTTGCTGCTCTGTATCCGGGATCCCCAGTTCAAACAGGAGCTGGAGCCGTTCCTGTAGTACCAATGTTTCAACCCCCAGCGCCCCCACCTCCTCCATCACCAACTGAAGTCAAAGTGCCTGTCATTAACGTTAAAATCCCTGGTTTAACTGATTGGTCAAATCAAACAATTCAACCAGGAGAAGCATTTGCCAGCACGTGGATTGCTGATTATCTAATAGCAATTTATAAATATGGAATTATTATTGGTTCAATCCTTGCTATTTTAATGCTTATGAGTGGTGGCATATTATATATAACCTCCGCTGGATTTCCTGCCAATCTCCAAAAAGCAAAATCTATAATGTTTGGAGCAGTTGGTGGATTGGTAATCTTGATGTTCACTAACATAATCCTAACTACTGTTAGTCCAAACTTGACTACTATGCAAGGACTAGTTACAGAAACTGTCCCCGGATTAAACAATCTCGAAGCTTCTATGGCATTAAATGGTTCAAACAATTTTGGCTCATTTGAAGGTATGTCACTACCCACTGGAGGCGCTTTCCGTTCAATATTATTCGGAAAAGAAGTCTGTGGAAACAAAGATGGTTTGGACCTACCCACTTATGAACAAAGAGTCAAAAAACTAATGCCGATCGTCGATGCTTGGAAACAAATTGGTTTTGACCAAGGTGGTGCTATATATGTAAGGGGCTATGATGCAAATTGCAGCACAGACTATGAAGTTAGACAGGAAGACTACCAACTTAATGCCATAGCAAATATTTTTGCAGCATATCCTTCTGCATTTAATGCACAAGACAGGGCAAATAAATGTTTTCCTGTTGTACTAGAATTATCAAAAAATAAAAAAAGTTATTCCTCTGATGCCAAAAAACTTAGAGAATCACATAATTTAGCTTCAAAATCTTGTCTACCATATATAAACAGTATCTACCAAAAAACAATCCTAGCTGGAGCAAATAAAGCTGGTATGATTTGTGGTGATTGTATTGGTTTTTATAGTTTACTATTTAGAAAATGTTTTGATAGAAAAAATAATAACAAGATGAACACACAACTTGGAGCTGGGAGAGGATGTCCAGATCCAGATAAATCAATATTAAGTAAATATGTTTATCGATTCAAAACACACGAGACAGACGTAAACACCAAAATAGATGAAATGCTGGCAAATCTAAGATTTGGTGACGTATTACATTGGTCCACTGGAGAAAAATATGGAAGCTACAAAAGTGGGCACTATTTCCTGTATACTGGTGGGGTTGGTCTAGCGTATGAAATCTTGGAAATGGGTTCTGGTGGTCGCGCCGACCTTGTAAATAAATCAGGTGGTGGTAAAAAAGCTGTTGCTAATATTGGCATGCCAAATTTAGGATGGTCTGGAGTTAGAGCTATTAGTGATGCTAGGGATTTCCTAATAAGATCTTATGGAGGACACCGAGAAAGGAAAGCATGTGCATGGAGACCTCTTGATGATAGTCATTACGATTAATAATCTATGCCTAAATCATCCACAATCTTAACCTGTACCAACTACGACGACCAATATCCAAAAAGGAAAAACTGTATATAAATATCTTAAATAAAATGAAAACACAAAATAGCAAAAAATCCCCGCTACACGGGGCAAAAATCATACTTCTACTTCTATTTGTCACTGTCTCCATGTGTCTGCCCTTTTCAGGTTCCGCCGAAGAAACAACCAGTAAAGCAACCCAGCCTGTAATAAATATTCCTATTCCAACCCTTCCTAGTCTGACTGAAGTTCAAGTTGCCCCAGGCCAAGCTTTCTCTGCACCCTGGATTGCTGAATATTTAGTTGGAGTTTACAAGTATGCAATCATGCTGGGTGCAATTATTGCTGTTTTGGTCATGATGGCAGGTGGTCTCATGTATGTAACCTCCGCCGCCAATGCCAACAATATTAAAAAAGCCCAAAGTATGATAGGTGGAGCTGTGTTTGGTCTAGTTGTTTTGATCATGAGTTATATGGTTTTGGGGGTAATAAATCCAAATCTTAATGAGCAAAAAGCTTTAGTAATGGAGACTGTGGAAGAAGTACTTTTGGATAATGTATTACTTGAGGCTGAAACCTCCTCTGCTGATCAACAATATGCTTTGGCCGTAGGTGCAGGAAAACCGGACAGTGGTATTTTACCAGGAACTTTCGGTGAAGGATATTTGGGATTTGAAGGTTATGCTTATGGTCCCGATAAAGACGCAGAGTGTATAAGTGATTATTTTTTTAATGGCATTTTGACTTATGGAACAAAGGCCTCTAAATATTCAACCAAAATTACCGCATTTGGACTAGATAAGTTTTCTGAACTATCCACCCCAGAACTGGAAGTTCTTCCTCAAAAATTTATAAAGAGAAGAAAAGGAAACGCAAAAAAAGACAGAAAACCATTGACCAAAGAAGAACACAGAGCATACAAATTGAAAAAAATTACAGATGCCTCTAAAACCGGAGGATTTAAATTTTATAGTCATAAAAAATCAATTCCAGGATACGCAAATTTCACTATGGCCTTGATGATGAGTCCTGACCCTGAAGTCAAAGGCTATTTACAATATATGTGGGATTACGCTGCTGGTAAAGTACCAAATTTACAAGGAGAATTTGGGCCAGACGGAATTGCCTCCTCTAACTTATCAAGCCAAGGAGCTGGGTTTAAAAGAAAAGGCCCAAAAGGAGTGAGACAAGCGTCCCCCGTCTGGGACCCCCATACTTTGGGTTTAGCAACTGACTTTATGACCGAAAGTAATAACATGAATAAATCAACTAAATGCGGATATAAAAGTAAAGGAAAATGGAAATCTTGCGCAGGCGGTGCATCAAAAAAAGTCTGTGCTACCTACAAAGACACACTTGATAAAATGAAATCTGGGTATTATGGTGACTTTTTCAAAAACGACCCTTATCAGATGTATGACAGAATGGATACACGGTTGGACTTATGCTTAAATGGGTCTTCTCCAGTTTGGTCATTTCCAAATGGATGGGTAGATATTGCCATGGAAAATGATTTTTGGCCAGCAATCTGGGGGTGGGGAAACCCCTATAGATCTGACGCAATGCACCATGAGTTTTATGGTCCTTGCTTCAGTCTTAAAGTTAAAAAATTAAAACCTGATGTTTACGGTCCATAATGAACAAAACTAAAACAATCTTCACCTGTACAAAATGCGATGCTCAGTCCCCTAAATGGTCCGGGCGATGTTTGAGTTGTGGGGCCTGGGGTACGGTTGAAGAGGCAATAGGTCAAAGTGAAAAGGTAAAAGTAAGAAAAGTAATCGCCTTTGATGACAAAAAACTAGTAGACTTTAATCAGATATCTTCAGAGAATTTTCAACGGACAAAACTTGGGCTTAATGAAGTCGATCAGATTTTTGGCGGTGGGATTGTTCAGGGCAGTATAACGCTCATAGGTGGCGAGCCTGGGATCGGCAAGTCGACTTTAGTACTACAAATACTAAAACAATTAGAGGGATCAGAAAAGACTCTTCTTTATATTTCAGGAGAAGAATCAGCACAACAAATTAAACTTCGAATGGATCGTTTAAAGTACACAGCCAATAGCTTAAAATTCCTATCAGAAACAAATGTGGAGCAAATTTGCGCCGCAATTCGGGATTTAAAACCAAAAATTGCTATTATTGATTCAATTCAAACAATCTATTCAAATGATGTTGAATCTGAAGCCGGAAACGTGGCTCAAATTCGCGCCTGCACAGTGAAACTTCTCGAAGTAGCAAAAACAACCAACACTCCGGTTATAATCACCGGACACGTAACCAAGGACGGCTCTGTAGCCGGCCCAAAGACGCTTGAACACCTCGTTGACGTTGTTATTTATCTTGAAGGCGATAAATTCCACGGTTATCGAATTTTACGTACTTCAAAAAACAGATTTGGCTCAACAAATGAAATTGGGGTTCTGGAAATGACAGCTGAAGGCTTAATTGAAGTAAAAGATCCAACTAAAGCGTTTCTTTCCAGTTCTAGCCAAAACATTCCTGGCTCGGTTATTAGTTGCTTTATGGAAGGAACCCGAGCATTTTTAGTTGAAGTGCAAGCTCTCGTAACTACCACAGTTTTTGGATTTCCACAAAGAAAAACCTCCGGTTATGATTTAAATAGATTACAAATGATTGCCGCGGTTTTATTTAAGCGCGCTGGGTTGAATCTGACCAATCAAGACATTCACCTCAACATAGTCGGTGGATTTAGAGTTACGGAACCGGCAATTGATTTAGCAGTAGCAATGGCTATAATATCTGCCCTGAAAAACCTTTCTATTCCAAAAAATACAATTGTAATCGGAGAGCTCGGTCTTGGCGGTGAGATTAGAACCGTCTCCAACATTGAAAAAAGGATTATGGAAGCTGAAAAACTAGGATTTGATAAAATTATCGTTCCGAATGTCCAAATTAATAAAAATTTCAAAATTCAAATTCAAAAAGCAAAAAACATTGTTGAACTTTCGAAACTAACATAATATGAAAAAATCATTTAAAATATTATTACTTGGTTTATTGGCTATTACTTTATTTCTGCCCTGTACGCCTAGCATTGCCCAACAAGCAGTAGTCGCCGAAGATCCCAGTCAAGAAGAAGATATACTTGAACCTTTGATAGAATCAGAAAATTCAGAATTAGGCGATGATTCAAACAGGTTTGAATATTTTCGAGGAGAAGTACTTTTAGCCACAGATGACGACTATCAAAATGAACATTTCCCGAGCCAATTTGTCAAAATAATGCCTTTAGAGGGAAGTTTCAAAGATCAATTACTTACATTTGAAAATAAAAAAATATATTTTGATGATGTTTACATATCCGTAAACATAGGTGAAAAAGTCGTGGTTTTATGGCAAGATTTAGCTATTCCAGAATTTCGAATCGATAGCAAATATAGGCTAAACTCCATCCTTTGGGCGGTGGGCCTATTTTTATTGGGAATAATTGCTTTAACTCGATGGCAAGGAGTTCAATCCATTATTAGTTTACTTGCGTCCTTAGCTGTCCTAGTTTTTTTCATAGTACCTGCAATTGCAGAAGGCCAAAACATAATGCTTGTTAGTCTTGTTGGCGCAATTGTAATCTTAGCTATTTCTATGTTTATTGGACATGGAATAAATCAAAGTTCAATGATCAGTTTTATAAGTGCCAGCATATCCCTTGGTTTAACAGTCGGCCTGGCATTCCTTTTTGTTAAGTATGTAAACTTAACAGGTTTTGGCAACGAAGAAGCTTTCTTGCTTCGACTTGGACCATTGTATACTTTAGATTTAAAATCATTATTTATGGCAGGTGTTATTATAGGAACAGTAGGTATACTTGATGATGTCGCCATAGTTCAAACAACCCTAACTGAGCAAATTCACAAAAACAATCCTTTATTAAACTTCAAACAACTTTATAAAAACAGCTTTAAGGTTGGAAAAGAACACATCGTATCCATGGTTAATACATTAGTAATCATCTATGCCGGTGTTGCATTACCAATTCTAATATTTTATCTTCACGACAATCCCTTTAATGTCCCGCTATGGGTTAGACTAAACGCAGATTCACTTTTAGAAGAAATTGCCAGGGCCCTGATTGGTAGTTCTGTCTTAATTATTACAGTCCCTTTAACAACCTTATTAGCAACATACATTATTATAAAACGCAAAGGAGAATCAAAAAAATCTGAATAAAAAAGCTGGATCGCGTGTTAACGAACCAGCTTATGGTCTCTTACGATGCTTCCACAGCACCCGCACTTATCCGAATTACATTTTCCTCATCTGAGTCAATAATCAACTCATCAACTGTGTAGGCAAATCCCTCGACTAGAACGTCCCTAAGCAACTCTCTGAGCTCAGCGTCATCTTCTGATAGATAAACAGCGTGCCGACGCCATACAATCAACAGAACCTGCTCAAACCGACTGCAAACATTCTTTACAGTCCGAATCAGACCAAGAACTTCTATATCATGATTAAAGGCCAAGCCAATTGCATCTAAAACATGTTTGAGAATACACTGACGGTGATACAATTCACCACGAAAACTTCTAGCCTCATCTAAATGTTCAGATCGAATATATCCTCTGCACTGGGGACAAAACCGAGACACTCCTTCCATAGCTACTCCTCTTGAGTTAACCTAATGTTAATGATTGTGCTCGCTGCCAAATATAAGTTCATTATGAAACTATCTTTGGTAGCAATCCCAATTCAAAAGACTGTGAACAAAATAATATCACAGTCTTTTTTCTGTGTCAAGTTGATATTTAAACAAATTTTTTCTCAAATTTTTCGTAAAGTGGATTTAATTCCTTCCATTCTTCTTTAAATTTACCACGTAGATAAGTTAATTCCGACTCCATAGAACGTAAAAGCTCTTTTAGCCCCTCTTTATCACCTTCCTCAATTTTTTGAAGATAACCATCCCTTAAAAACTTAGCTTCGTCAGGGGCATATTTTTTGTTAACATAATCAGTTAACTCTTGTTTAATTTTACCAAGATCAATTGTTTTTTCAGAAAAATTTTCTTGCATATATAAATTTTTATACCGGTCCCATGGTATGTACCATGGGACTGCGTTTATTTTTTTATTTCTATTTTCAACGCCTTTTTATATCCACCACGACCAAAATTTAACCATCTTTGTACCCTAGCAATGGTTGACTTACCGCATTTCAATCGTTTAGCAATCTGTGAATAATTCTTTCCATCAGATAACAACTCCGCTATCATTAAACGCCTAATTAACATAATTCTTTCTTGTCTATTTAACAAATCCTTTAGAAAATCCTTTTTTTCTTCTTTTGTTTTTAATTCAGTCAAAATATAACAAAATACATCCATAAGTCTATCTTGTGTTTCGTAAGGTATAATTTTTTCATTAAATCTAGCCATTGTTTTAGGACCAGTCCCATGGTACACATCATGGGACCGCTTTTCATAATTATTATAACATTAAATAACAACCTACTCAAAATGCAAACTCAACTTTTGTTTATCCAAAGCTTTTTTTAACGATTTACTCAAGTTATTTTTAACAATTAGCTCTTTTGCTTCAGTTTGGGCGACCTGGATCAGGGCAGCATCAGTTAAACTGGCAATTTTTAAATCTGGCAGACCAGATTGACGAACGCCGTAAACTTCACCTGGGCCACGTAGTTCCAAATCCATTTCAGCTAATTTAAATCCATCGCGGCAATCTTCTAAGTATTTCAGGCGTTTTTGGGTTAAGGGTGAATTGTTATCACTAAAGAGAAAACAGTATGACTGATGCTGTCCTCTGCCGACTCGGCCGCGGAATTGATGTAATTGCGCTAAGCCAAAACGATCAGCTCCCTCAATCATCATGATTGAGGCGTTGGGTACATCAATTCCCACTTCGATAACAGAGGTTGAAACCAATATATCTAATTTCTTATCGGAAAAAAGCTGCATAACGTCTTGTTTGTCCTTTGATTTGAGACGACCATGCATTAAACCAATTTTTAGAGCTGGAAACACTTCTTTGTCCAGTTTTTCAAACTCTTGTTTGACTGATTTAACTCCCAGTTTGTCTGACGGATCAATCAAAGGACAAATCACAAAGACTTGCCTTCCTTCTATAATTTGCTCCTGAATAAAGTCGTATGCTTTTTGCCGATCACCCTCATAAACAACTTTGGTAATTATTGGTTTACGGCCGGGCGGCATTTCCGTGATTACGGAAAGATCCAGGTCGCCATATAGGGTTAAAACTAAGGTTCGTGGAATTGGCGTAGCAGTCATTGATAAAAAATGTGGTACATAACCTTCTTGTTGTTTTTTATTAACCAAAGCTTTGCGTTGTCCTACTCCAAACCTGTGTTGCTCATCAACAATAACCAAACCCAAATCTTTAATTTCCACACCTTGCTGAATTAAAGCATGAGTTCCAACAACAATATCAAATTCGCCACTTTTCAACAATTCAAGCATTTTCACCTTTGATAACTTATCCACAGCCAATTGCCTTTTACTACCTGTAAACAAAGTAATGCTAAACTTAAGTTTTTTGAACACTTGTTGCAAAGTTTGGAAATGTTGCTCAGCTAAAATCTCCGTTGGAGCCATCATCACCACCTTGTATCCGTTCAAAACACAATTCAGCATAGCCAAGGCTACGACTATAGTTTTACCTGAACCAACATCACCTTCCAACAAACGATTCATGGGTCTTTCTCTTTCTAAATCCTTGATCATTTCCCAAGAACATTTTTTTTGTGAATCTGTTAATGTGAATTTCAAACTATCCACAAAATCCTTGGTTTGTTTTTCTAAAAACTTAATTTTCAAAGCTTTGTTGCTTTGAAGTTGCTGTTTAACTTGTTGAATAGCAAGCTGAACTAAAAACAGCTCGTCAAACTGTAATCTTTTTCTAGCCTGATCTGATTTTTCTTGTGAATCAGGAAAATGAATATTTTGCAAAGCGTGATCAAGATTTAAAAACTTATATTTTAGTTTAATTTCCTCGGGCAAATACTCTTCAACTTGTTCAATCACCTTTGTGCATTGACTTAACAAAAATCGCATTTGCTTTTGGGTTACACCTTGTGTTAAATGATAAATTGGCACAATTCTAGCTGTATGAACGGTCTCAGTGCGAGCTTTTTCATAATCGGGACTAACCATCTGCATTCTAATTTCATCCAGCTTACCAGACAGAAAAACTTCATCACCAACTTTTAGAATCTTAGAAATAAACGGCTGATTAAACCAAACTACTTTCATTGAACCACTATCATCAGCGACTAAGGCCTCGGTTAACATTTTTCGTTTACGATAACTTCTACGATTAGCAATAAGTTGTACTTTGCATTTGACTGTTACTGCTTCACCTGGCATTAATTCATCAATAGATTTAATTTCACTATAGTCCTCATAGCGAAAAGGAAAATAAAAAATCAGGTCTTCAATTGTTTCCAAGCCAAGATTTTTTAGTCGTGAAGCAGTAGTCTTGCCAACTCGAGTTAATTCACTAATTGAAGTATTCAAATTCATAACTATATTTTAGCATGAAATTTAAACAAAAAAAACCGAGCAACTTATCTAACCTGCTCGGGCTATGTTTAATTAACGCTAATCCATGTTGGCTGCTCTGGTGACGTGCTTGTTACTCCGTCCCTGACTTACTTGAACTGCTGAATCCCAATTGTTGGCAAAGCACCATACTCTAACCTTAGGCCCCCTGGGTGATTCCTTACGCTCAAAAACTACTTGATCCCCAACCTTGGGAAAATGCATCGCTGGCCTAAATGGGGCACCCCGAAAAGAAAATGTCCAGCTGGCTGAAAGCGCTGGCACTCCTTGACCAACATTGGCAAATCGACCTGATCGATAGGAAAAATACACCAATTTCCCACCGCTTTTCGGCTTAATAAAACCCCAGCCAGTATTATTCCCTACTCGAACATACTTCTTAACAGCACCTCTCTCCATGTTCATCTTGTCCTCCTATCCTTCAGAACAAATTAGTATATCATATATTCACAAGCTTGTCAATATTAAAAAAACCGTGCAATACATGATCTCTACTTTCGCATGACTTCACGGTGAACTGTATTTAAAATAATTATCGCGAATGGTTTACCATGAAGTTACCTTCAAGGAATGGCTCGCCATGAAGTTATACGAGCATAGCGAGTATATACTTCATGGTGCACCCGACAGGATTCGAACCTGTGGCCTCTTCCTCCGCAAGGAAACGCTCTATCCAGCTGAGCTACGGGTGCTAAAATTGATTATGATAACTGCTCTATCCAGCCCCGAAGGGGCCCCTTTGGGGCTGAGCTACGGGTACCTAAAATTGAATATTAATTATGAATGCTCTATCCACCTACTTGTCCACCGTAGTTTTAACGAAGGTGGAAGCTACGGGTGCCTAAAATTGAATGTTAATTATGAATGCTCTATCCAGCCCCGAAGTTAATGGAATAAACTGAGTCCCGATGATTTAACAAAGTTAAATATCGGGATCCCGACGAACGTCGGGACTACGGGTGCTAAAAAAAATTATTTAAAAAGAAACCAGAAATCAAACCTCCTTTTGTTTAATTCCTAATTTCTTTTGTGTACTAACGCAGACGAAGAATTCTTTCAAAAGTTTCATCAAAATCTTCTTCTTCTCTTTCTAAATCTTCATCAATGTAATTAAGCAAAGCCTCCCTAACTTTTAAGGGATTCACATCTTCAAGTGGAATTGGCAAACTTTTCCGAACAGCTTTCCTGAAATCCAAGTATAAATACTTGATTGTTGGCGGTTCATAAACAATGGAGAAGCTTTTCAAAACCTTGTAGGAAAAAAATTGTGTATCCACTATAAGTCCATCCTCACCAACCACGACTGGAATCTTTCTAGCTGTTTGAAAATACTGGAAGATCACAATAAATCCACCGAGTAAAAGAATAAGTGCAAACAGAAAATTAGATGTCCAAACAGCATAAAACAAAAGTAAAGCTAGTATAACTGAAAACACAATATACCAGATTCTACTTCTTTTCTGCTGTACAAATTCTGGAAAATCCCAACTAATATGAATATCACCAATATCGGCCGGCATCTTTGGAGTTGTTAAATCGATCAAAAACTTTTTCATATTTTTATGTTAGTTTTTATTTTTGGCATTTGCCAGAGGTAGAGACAATTCATGAATTGTCTCTACCTCTGGCGGAAGGGGTGGGATTCGCCCGGCATACGCCGGGCGCCCAGCGCATGCTGGGCGAACCCACAGAACTCTTCCATAGGTTTAGCAAATATAAAGTACGTTTAAATTTCTATGCTTTCCTCTAAAACTTCCTCAAAACTATCAAATCTTTTCCTGATATCCTTTCTTCCATCGCTACTCTTCAAAAACCGCTCTCTTTTTGATACTATCTTTTTCAAAAAGTATCCTTCATAGAACAAGATAATAAACGGCCTACGATGTTTAGTTGATTTCACTTTCCCTTGTTTATGTTCTTTCATTCTTCGAACTATATCATCCGTCTTTCCGACATAAAAACTCTTGTCCTTTTTACTTAACAAAACATAAACGAAAAACATATCTTAAAATAATGATTTTTTCATGGCGGAAGGGGTGGGATTCGAACCCACGGAACCCTTTGACAGGTTCAACAGTTTTCAAGACTGCCGCCTTCAACCGCTCAGCCACCCTTCCATGAAATGGCGGAGAGGGAGGGATTCGAACCCTCGAGACCCGTTAAGGTCTAACACCTTAGCAGGGTGCCCCTTTCAACCACTCAGGCACCTCTCCGTAATAACAATCAATATTAAAAAGTTCAAAACCTCAAACCAATACAGACATTATGTTAACACAAACTTAAGAACCTGTAAAGGTTAGACTCTAAGGTATTTCCCTATGGCGATTCCACTGCTGACAATGTTCAACAAGATAACTGCAGCCAACTGAGCAAGAAAAATCTCTACAAAATTGGCTTTATAATAATCAATTAAACTAAAATTATAAGTTTCCAGAAAACCACCCAAATATGGCGTTAATGCAACGAAAATTCCATATAGAACTACAATCGTAATGATAATAGCAAACACCGCAAACAATATACTTTCCACTAAAAATGGGGCTCTAATAAATGAATTACTAGCTCCAACTAAACGCATTACCGCTATTTCTTCTCGGTGAGTGTAAATTGTTACCCTGATGGCATTGAATACAATTAAAATTGCAATTACTGCAAATATGATTGTCAAAGACAAGCTGAATTTACTGACTTTATCACTCAACGAGCTAACTCGTGCAATAATTTTTTCATGATCTGTGTAATTCTGATATTTAATGACTTCTTGATTTTCTGCTGAATTAAGGATTGTTAATATCTTCTTGTAATCTTCTGTATTTTGAGCTCTAATAACTAAAGCATCTAATAGTGGATTCTCCTCAACTTCTTTTACTGCTTCCAAAATTGCGGAATCGTTCTTGTGTTTTTCTTTGAACTGAGCTAACGCCTGGTCCTTGGCAATGAAAACCGTTTCCTTGACCTCACTAATATTGCGTAGCTTTTCTTGAAAATTATCAATCACTGCTTGTGGAGTATCAGTTTTGAAAAATACACTTACATCAACTTTATCATGTACTGAGTCAATAACACTATCAGAGACTGCATTTAATGAAATTAATATATTAACCGACAACAAAGCCAAGACTAAAACTGTAATTGTTACCAATGAAAGCCAAAAGTTACGCCAAAAATCTTGAAAAGCGAATTTTATAATTCTGAGAGAAGAATGCTTCATATTTTATTTTTGTTTTTATCTAATAATTTTAAGATTCGAGGTCTCAACTACTATCATGGTAAATTACAAAACGTACCGACCGACTTTTTGATCACTGACGACTTGCCCTTTATCCAAAACTATAACCCTCCGTTTAAGCATATTCACAACATCACGATTATGCGTAACTAACAATACAGTTGTTCCCAATTCATTAATCTTTTTTAACAAATCAACAATCTCACGTGTATTTGTTAAATCCAAATTTCCGGTTGGCTCATCTGCTACCAATATTTTCGGACGATGAATTAAAGAACGAGCGATCCCGACCCTTTGCTGTTCTCCTCCTGACAATTGACGTGGATACATGTCTGACTTGTGAGCTAAGTTTACCACTTTTAATATTTGTGGAATTATTTTTTTTATTTTTTTGTGAGTTGCACCACAAGCTTCCAATGCAAAGGCAATGTTTTCAAAAACAGTTTTTTGCGGTAAAAGTTTATAATCCTGGAAGATTACACCAATCTGGCGTCGAAGTAGAGGAACTTCCTTGTGATGAATGTTTGAAATATCCCAACCACTCAAACTGATTGAACCATTTGTTAGCCTTTCTTCCGCTGTCAAGAGCTTAACTACAGTAGTTTTACCACTACCACTTTGCCCAATAACGGAAACAAATTCGCCTGGCCGAATATGCAAACTAACACCTTTTAGCGCGTAAATATCTGGTTCGTAAAATTTAGTCACTTGACGCAACTTTATCATAATTTTTATTTTATTTTTGTTACTAAAATATTATGTAATACTCCCCAACTAAGCTTTCCTAACTGCTGAAACGCAACCTTGTCTAAATCAATAACCCTTTCAGGGAAAATACTACGATCCGGACCATAATCATTAATGGTTACAATAATTTCTTTTTGGGTATCCAAATCTTTTACTTTTAACTTACTCCCCTTAGGATAATCAGGTGAGGCAGCACACAAACAATCTTTGTAACCATACCAGGAAGCATCACCTATCTGAATAATCTCTTCATGTTCTAGAACAACCATCTTTGCGTAGGGTAAATGAAGAACTGATTTCATAATTTCCCGATCTCCCACTTCAGACGGTAATTCAACCCATTCACTAATCACACCGTTCCAAAAAAATATTTGCTTCAACATCTTAGTCTCTTCGAATGTTTTAATACGAATCAATAATGGCTTTTCATTTTGAAATGCTTGTTTGTTAAAAATATCAAACTCATAAACGTCACTAACCGGTTGCCACTCCTCTGGATAAGTAAAATCATCTTTATTGTATTGTTTAACAACAACCCTAGTTTCCTCAGCTAGAACTTCTGGATAAATTCCTAAACGAAAATTCTCATCTTCGCTAACGACTGTATATCCCTTAATAATAGTTGGTTGATCAATATTAATGTCAGTGATAAAAGTAGTTGCGCCAACTTGACCAAAGGGAATTAGCAACCCAACGACCAGAAAACAAAAGACTACAAATTGAACCTTACTCATAAAAATTATTTTTCGTCTAATGCGACAAACTTATATATTCGTGCCTTTTCTCTATATTCACTCAAATAATCATCATACCCCTTAAATGCAATTAGAATATGCTTAGCTTCGACCTCTTCTTCAACTTCAATACCTTCTTCATTTTCAGCCCCTTCTTCCGGAACCATACGATTAACTAATTTAATGATGTGAAAACCAAAATCAGTTTGGACTAAATCACTAATCTGTCCAGGCTCTAAAGAAAAAACAGCGTCTTCAAATTCAGTCACCATAACTCCACGAGGGAAAAACCCTAAATCACCACCATCCTGAGCTGAACCGGGGTCATCACTATACTCCTTCGCCAATTCCTCAAAAGTCTTATCTCCCTTTTCTACTTCTTTTAGAACTTTTTCTGCCGCTACTCTTGACTGCTTAACCGCTCTATCAGACGTAGACATTTTTTCAATCAATTTTGCTCGTAAGGCTTCTGGATAAAGGATCCGCTCAGAAAATGTTTCCATATCCCAACCAAAAAAATCATCAACATTTTGAGCCAGCTTCTCAGCACTACCCACTTCCTCATATAAAGCATCTAAGTTTAATTGTATGTCTTCCTGTGTGGCCTTAACATCATAGCCCTTGGCCATTTTTTCAAGTATTTTCTCCATTATCATCTTTTCTAAAACCTCTTTTTCTACTGCACTCTGATCAACTTCGCCAAAACGCTTTATATTAAAATTCGAAACTCCCTTAACCTCAAATTGCCAATCAGATAATTTGATAATTGAACCGTCAACTATTGCAGCTGGATAGGGCAGAGATTTTGTTAATGCACTTACAAAGCCATTATCCCAATTATATTTGTATGCACCTAGGCCAACAATAGCAAAAAAGCAAAATACTACTATCAGAATGCTAACAATGATAATGACAACACTTTTATTTGGTCTACGAATTAATTTTTTTATTTTTTGAAATAAAGTCACAACTTTATTAAGGTTATTCTTTTCTTCCCCCCCACCAGCCTTTACTGAAGATTCTTCTTGTGTAGATGCGTTAGAAGACTCGTTGACTGATCCGTCATTTCTAATTTCAGGAAAGGAAGGTCTTTGTGTAGGTTCCATAGTAAACTTTAATTTAATTATTAAATATAAAGACAGTGTTTAACTAAAGAAATACTGCCACCAAGCAAATAAGTTGACTTGCTTATTGTTGGTCTTATTATTATTTTCATTTGAATTAATTTCATCAGCTATTGATGCCTCGGCTATCTTATTGACCGGAATAATAACTACCTGCTCTTTTGGCTTTTTCAGATTAAATTTCATTCTGGCTTCCTGCTCAACAAAAAACTCGCTACCATAAGCATCAATCGAACTTAAAAAGTTCTTTTTCTTTAATTTTAGCTTTTCTAGTTCATTTTCAAGTTGGCTGATCTCCCTATCCAGTTCAACTCGCTTTACATATTCTCGAACAATCCCCAAAACAAAGATTACTGAAACAACAATCATCAATACTACAAAAAACCGAGAGAAAAAGCTCTGTTTTCTTTTTTCTTTCAACTTCCTTCTCATATATTGAAATCTCTGATAAACATAGTTTCGTCACGAAATTCTCAAATTTTAAACAAAACTGCATCAGAAAATATGATTAGCAGAGGTTCCTTATAATTATATCACAATTGATTTTTATTTTGAAGTTCGGTTTGCGGTGAGCTTTTTCTCAATTCCTCTTTAACTTGTCGAAATATTCTAATTTTATCAGATCGCTTTAAAAGTTGGATTTCAGCCATAATCAACCCCACTGGATCAGTACATTCACTTCCTACACTAAACTGCTCTGATTTATGTAAATACTCACTAATCAATGACTGCAATTTTAATGGTTTACTAATTTTATATAACTCAACAGGCCCAACGTCTTCTTTTAAAATAAGTTTAAGATTTCCATAACGGAAAATTGTTGGCCCCAAACCTCTAATTACAGCATTTGCCTGTTTAATCTTAGAATATGGGAACTCATTTATAAAACGTTCAAAAAATCCAACTTGTTCATAGTCAATAACTCTCTGATTAGTGATAACAAATCGGTTTTTCCGATACAAAAATATTAATCTCAAAATATAAAAAACAACGGATACAATAATTCCCAAAAATAATATTGCGCCCCACCATCCTTGCAAAAACAAATAATACATCAAGAAAAAATTCAATACTAAAATCAAAAAACAGATAATTAAGTGTGGGATAATTACTATTGGGTGGTGGTAAACGACCTGTACAATTTTTTCCTTTTCTCTTAATTGTACATCTTGTTCTTTTGTCATATTATTTCTTCTTTTTTATAAGTGAAGTTATAAATTCCACATATTTTTCATTGGCCCCTTCCAGCATAACACTACCTAAATTATGTTGTAATCTCTGCAAACTATTAGGGTTGCTCAATAAACCTACGAGAATTGTAACCATTTGATCAGCTGTGATTGTTTTTTGATCCATTAAAATTACGGCATTTTTGCTGTCAAAAAATCGCGCGTTTTCTTCCTGTTGATTATCAGGTATAGGCACCAAAAGCATTGCCTTTCGTAGAGCCGTCAATTCAGTTAAAGTTGACATACCTGCCCGACAAACAGTCAAATCTGCTGCTGCATAAGCATGCACTAAATCTTTGTATAAATAGCCAATTGAGTGATATCTATTAGCTTTCTCCCCAAATTTTTCTTTATCTACCCACTCAATTTCCTGCCCTTTACCAGTGATATGAATAATTTGGCAAATGTTAACCAGTTCAGGCACAGCTTCAAAAATTAACTTATTTAACTTAGTAGCGCCCAAACTACCACCCATTATTAACAAAGTTGGCAAATCGGGCTGTAAATTAAATAACTGCATTGCTTTTTCTTTGCTGCCAGAAAAAATTTCCTGACGTACAGGATTACCCGTCAATTGAGTTTTAGTTGAACTAAAATCCTTAACCGATTTTTCAAAAGTAGCGGTGACTTTACTAGAGAATGGTGCCATTATACGATTTGCTAAACCGACCTTGAAGTCTTGTTGATGAATTACAGTTTTTTTCTTTAATAACCAGCCTGCCAAAACAACTGGCACGCACACAAAACTACCCGCTGATAAAATTATATCTGGCTTAAATTTGATAATAATTTTCAAGGACTGAAACCATCCTACAAGAAATTGAAAAGGTACCAAGAAATTCCAACCAGAAAAATAACGTCTCAGTTTGGCTGATTTTATTGCTTTATAAGGAATGTTTTGTTTATCAATGATGTTTTTTTCAATACCAGTCTCAGTTCCAACCCAAAGATAGTCAGCTTGTATTTTCTGCTTTTCTAATTCTTGTTTAATGGCAATCAAGGGACTGACTGAACCGATTGTCCCTCCGCCTGTTAAAATTATTTTCATATATTATTGAAGGTAATTGATTTTTACGTGCTACATGATTCATGATATGTGTTTTTACCCATGACAAACCGCTGAACAGACAACTTTTTTAATTCCAGCAGCTTTACATGTTTTAGCAATTTCACTAAAAGTGGCGCCTGTTGTTAATACGTCATCAATTAATATTACTTGCTCAGGAATAACTTGACGTATATTTATTCTAAAGGCATTTTGTAAATTTTGCAACCTTTGTTGTCGGTTCAGTTTAGCTTGATGTAATGTGTTCTCCTGTCGCTGAACGAGTTCCTGTTCTAACTGGCAATTATATTTAACCCTCAACTGTTTAGCCAGCTCTGAGGCCTGATTAAAACCTCGTTCAGCTAAGCGTATTTTATGCAAGGGTACGGGCACTAGCTTTTGAGCATAAAAAACTGAATTTAAACCTTGCTTTTGAATTTGCTTAATTAGAAGTTGACCTAATAGCTTTTTCAACTCCTCTAAATAATTATATTTGAACTGTTCGACTAATTGACCCGCGATATTATTAGTATAAGTACAAGCAATTACTATCTGATCTATAGATGTCTGCTCCTGACACTCAGGACAAATACCTACTTCATACTGCCCGCTATTACAAATAAAACAAGGAAACTGCTCAAATAGTTCAATTTTAGCAAAACAGGCGGAGCATAAATACTCCCCCTCTTTTTGACAATTCAAACACTCCTTAGGAAAAACATAATCTAATGCCTCTGCCCAAAGAGTTTTAAGTCGAGAGCTTATACTAAACATATGAGCCTAATCCTGGTCTCGCCAGAAAGCTCCATCAATCGCCCACTCTCCATCTTGTTTAACTAATTCTAATACAATATCCTGGTTAAATGTCTGACTACTATTATCAGTTTTTTCCAGACGTTGTGTTTTTACTATTATTTCTACGAAATTCTCTTCTTCAACGCTAATTTCTACTACCGGAGCAGAAGTTTTTATACTATAAAAATAACCTTTTGGATCATGCTCTTTTTTTAACTGTGGAAGATAAGTATTTTTTACCCAACTAGCCATAGACTGAGTCATTATTGAAGCCAATTCCTCAAAACCTGCATATTCCGATTGATTAGAATAAGAACCAAATCTCTCCACAAAGGTAGTTGCCACAGCTCTAACCGAGACAGCCAATTTTTCTTGGTCACTAGGAAGTGTCACAATTATATTATTGGTATCAGCATCTTCTTGTCCAATAATGGTCTCGACTGGTGTTATTTCATTATCAGCTTTTTCCTGTTCGACACGTTTAACTTCAGACATTACAAAAAATATAATTATCAAGGCAATTACTAAGATTCCCGCTCCTGCAATTAAAATGACTTTTTTTCTTTGTTCCATAATATTTATACTTAATTTATAATCTATTTATTTAATACTAGCCTCACGTTCAGCAGCATCCTCATCCTCCTGCTTTTGTTCTTTTTCTTGTTTTAGTAGTTGTTTAGGATCAGTAGTAATCATACGGTCCTCTAATGGTGAAGCCACCACTTTCATAGCTGCATGCCGATTACCTGCAAAGAAAATACCTTCACCTATATTACATTCCAGCAATAAATATTTCTCTCCTTCAGTTAATTGAAACACTTTTTGAATCAATTCCATAGCCGAAGGTGCTTGTTTTAACAAAATTTTAAGTGCCGAATTAGTAACAATGGCCTGACCATACTGAGAAAGTAAAAAATCATTCACGTCCTGGGTAATGGTAGTCACACCAAGATAATATTTTCGACAACGTTTAACAAGAGCGTGAATAAACTTAGCTGAATCCTCGTGTTGCATTAACCACCAAGCTTCATCAATCACCAAAATACGTTTCTTTATTTCTGAACGAACTACGTTCCAAATATAGTTAACAATATTGTAAATGGCCATTGGTCTAAGCTCATCCTCTAGATCTCGAACACTGAAACAAACTAATTGATTTGCCATATCTACATTTGTTGGTGAATTAAACAAGCCAGAAAAAGTACCAGTAGTATATTTCTTTAATCTTAGAGCTAAATCTGCTCCGCCCTCCATACCATCCAAGACATCATATAGATCTTGCATAATTGGCGGTTCAATTTTAGACAAATCTGATTCAGGAGTAATATCTTTTTTGGCGTAAGTTTCAATCAAAGCGCGATCCATAATTGAATCTTCTTGATAAGTCATTTTACCAATCATAATACGCATTAGACCCTTTAGAGTAATCACTGCGCTACGAATCACATCAGCTGCTGACATGTCTCCCATTTTTCTTGGCAAATCAAAAGGGTTAATTTTACTCTCGGAGTTCAGTGAAATATTTACATAAGTTCCGCCAACAGCATCATTCAAGTTTTTATATTCTCTTTCTGGATCAATAATAATCACATCTGTCCCTAACATCATACTACGTAAAATTTCTAGCTTGATAGTATAACTCTTACCAGCACCAGAAGTAGCAAACACGCAAGAATTGGCATTTTGCAAAGAAAAACGATCGAATAAAATTAAACTATTGTTATGTCTATTAATACCAAATAAAATACCATCATCTGAAGTTAGCTCTGAAGAAATAAATGGAAATGAAGCAGCAATCGGTGAAGAATTTAAATTCGCAGTTATCATTAATTCATCATTACAAATTGGCACAGTTGAATTGAACCCTTGTTCTGCCTGATAAAAAACTCGTTTGGAAAGAATTGACCGAGTTCCCAAAACTGCCTCAATATCTTCAGTCAAAACATCTAACTTTTTTAAATCTTTTTCATATAAAGTGAGATATAGCCCATACTGAAAAAACTTTTCTATACCCTGGGTCAAATCATCTCTAAGTTTTTCTATATCCTGCAAAGCAGTTTCCCGAAGTGGGTCACGTGGTGCGCCTTTTTCATTATCAGATGTCAGCTGGGCAGTCAAAACACCTACCTTATTTCTCAATTGTTTCAACACAACTGCCGAATCCATCGGATAAAAAAACATGGACACATCTAATGTCGCATTGTAATTAATGATTGGAGAAAACCAGCCAACACTAATATACCTTGGATATGTCATTACAAATAAAGTTCGAGAAAATAAACCACCAATCCTCACATGATCTGGCATAATTTCAAAGGCTGCTGGAGCAATGATATCCAAAACTGAAGTTACTCCTTTACGGTAAGTTTTTTCCATTTGCAAAGATTCTTTTTGCTTTGCTGCCTTAACTTCTTCTTTTTTTATTTTCTTGGACTCTGAAACTGTTTTCGGCCTTACCTTTTCACTAGTGACCGGCTTTTTTTTGACGTCTCCAGGTTTAAACATATTAGATTGGTATATTTTTTAAATTCTTATATTGATTGCCGTGAACTTAACCAAGTTACAGTTCATGGTTATATTGTTTTTTTACTCACCTACCCGAAGCTTATCCAAATCAGACAATTTTTGACTCTTGGCTATAGCTGGATTATAAGCATTGTAATACAATTCAATCAAACTTTGAGTATCTAAACGAACCGCTGTAATCCCCAAGGAAGAAATATTCATGTTCACGTGCTCTACTCTTTGATTCAAATCATGTAGGAACTTTTCAAATTTGTCTTGTTTCAATCGAATAACTTTAGCTGGGCTAAAAACAGCACCTAATTTCTCAAAAAAACCACCGCCTTTTCCCTCAATAGGACTAAAAGGTACGGCAATGAAAAAATGCTTGGTCATAATATCACCCAAGTCAACCAATTCATTAATATAATTTTTGTAATCCAGAATCTGTCTTTTTAATAGCTCGTTGGTCAACTCTTTTTCAGCTTCTTCAATACGTTTAAGATAGCCTTCAATATCCAACTTACGAGATTGAATTACTATTTGAATAGGGAAATCCAAATAATTTAAAAATGTTACATAAGCTGATACTAAAGCATTTTGTTCGTCTTCAGATTTCAATGCAAAGTTGATACTAGAAGCCATCAGCACTGCCCGCATGGTTCCGTCCTTCATTATCACTGTGTCATTTTTTATCTCTGCAATATCCAGAAATAACTGGGTTGAAGTTGTAACTTTACCTGTTGTTTTTTTTGCTGGCATATTATTATATATTACATTTAAAATGTTATGTATTGTGTGTTTTATTACAGTGGTTTGAACTCATTAGTCATTTCTCCGCCATCATACACTCCTCCGGTATTAACAACCAAAGAAACATCTCTTAGTCTAGAACCAGAAACTGAACGCTTTTTTTGCTTGGTAATCTTTTTTTCCGCTAACGGCTGACTATCAACCTCCTTAACTAGCCTTGCATAAGCTGCTCTATTCCAAACCCGTAGCCTTGGACGTTTACTAGTTTGCAAAAAATTTAGCATAAAGAAATGAATCGGTCTCCCATTTATTCGAACAAAAGCAATAATTGCTGTAAGTGCCAAAGTCAAAAAACCGAAAAAAGCAAAATAAACAAAAGCTAAAATTTTATAAGAGATGAAAGTAATCAAAACACCAATCAATACCTCCACAAACTGTCTTGTGGTAATTGGACCAATAATTTTGTCTTCTACATCAATAAATTGTGGCACCAAGAATTGTTGCACAAAAATGAAATTTAATTAAATAAATTATTATTCAAATTTTAACTTTTGATTCAAAGTAGCAATCATCTCATACTCACTCAGCGTCAAGCTTTCCTGATTTTTGATTTGTCGTTGTTCGATTACTTCTGAAATCTTTTTTATTTCCTTTATCCCCTGATAAGTCATCTGCAAGTACAACTTATAGACTGGAGCTATTTTCCAAGCGTTAATGCCTTCGATCTTTTTCAATAAAGACTGCTCTGCTAATATCTCAACCTTTTCCAATATTGCCTCCTTAATCTCATCTTCATTCCTACCTAACTTCCTCATGTCATCTAAATCCATTAATTCTAATTCCTCAACTGGGCCAATCAATCTGCGTCTCTTTATATCACGAATAGCTGGTCTTGCTTGTTTTCCAATATCAGGTGAAGCAATTGGCCTCTGGACAACTGGTCTTGGCATAGTTTTGGCAATCACAGGTCTATTGATTGGTGTAGCCACCGGTGCTGACTTTACGGTTTTTTTCTGAGGCTTGATAATTGCCGGCGGTGGCGGTGCAATCTGATGATCCAAATCCGCAGTTACCTGCAAAGCTAGCTTCTCTTTAGGCTTGGCAACAACGTGACGTCTTTGCTTTTCAATTTCACTAAAATCATGCTCCAATACTGACATTATTATTTGAACTTTGTCCTTCGCCAACTCCATACCTCCACTAATTTTAGGCAACCCCAAAATGTATTCTAATTCCTTTGGTTTACGAATACCTCGAAAATAGGTCGCTAAAATATTACGAAAACGACTTTCAATATTTTTATCACTAAACTTAATTTTTAATCTTTCAATAACTTCTGCCACTTTTTGTTCAATCAAACCCTGATCTTCAGATCTACGACTATGCATTTCTCCACTTGGTTTTAATTCCTCTAAATCAACCTCTACTGGATTAGCACTTGGCTTAGCTTTTGGCCAGACTGGCTTTTTTGATTCTGGCAAACTTGGTTTAGGTGCCACTGGAGCCTCTGGTAGAACTCTCGGTGTAGTTGCTACCTTTTTAATTTTCGGTGGGGCAACTTTTGGTTTAGATTTTTTTGATGAATCAAAACTGAAAGAAGGTTTTAGCTTGATTTTTTGTTTTACTTGCTCTTGTTTTTGTTCTTGGACTTGAATTTGTTCTAGTGTGAAAAACTTTCCATCTTTATAATACTTAAGTTTTCCATCTTTGTCTTTGACTAAAACGTAGCCCGCTGGTGCGCCTGAAATCATAAATCACTCCATTTAAATTTATGGTCATGCAAATCTAAATATGCTAATTGTGCATATTGTGGCATGCCCTTTTGCATAAAAACATTAGAAATATTGGCGGCCAATCTAGCTCCCTCTGCTTCGGCCATACCCAAACGTTCTAAATATACAAACTTTAGAAAATACTGTACATATTTCGCTTGGTGAGGATTTTTTTTGAATTCAATTTCTTCACCTTGCAGATTATTACGTTTAAAAAATCCTTTCATGTATTTCAGGTAACGTGGGTCCTTACTAATCAAATCATCCAAAGATCCAGTCTCCGCCAAGATCTCAACTGCTGCTAGAATATTATGCTTATAACGAGATATTAAATTCTCTTCTAAATAATCAGCGACTTTGTCATACTCTTTTCTAGTTTTTTCAATAATTTCCACTTTCAGAGCTTCAATCTTCTGCTTATCTTCCGGTTTCCCTTCATATAATTTCATAATATCAGCAGGTGGAATATCTTCTCCCCCAGTGCTTGACTCGGAACCAACAGAACCTTCTTCATCTGCAGCTTTCTCTAAATCTGAGAATAGGGCTTTTTCTTCTTCTGGAGACAGATCAAAGATACGTAAGTCCTCAATTTCTTTTTTGGCCAAGTCCAGATAAAAATTCTTGATAGAACTGAATACTGAAAATAATTTATCAACAGTTTTTCTGTCCTTTTCATTTAAGCCCCCGATATTATTCGAGTCAGTTAAATATTTCGCTTTTTTTATTGAATTAATTGGGCCGTCAGTTATTTCAACTTCACGAATGAAATCCTTAATCCAATTGGCTACCGTTGGTTTTACTTGTGCACCTTTTATTAAAATATTTTTACTAGACAGTTCTTCCTGATTCTGATACAAAGCTTCTAATATATTTTTTTGGAATGTTTTATCATCACTCTCCTCAGCCTCTTGTGATAACAGAGTAATCAACCTGATATTCAATTCTATTTTGAGAACATAATCATTAATGGACAACAAATCTTTAACTTGTTCAGAAAATATTTTAACAGCGGCCTTTTTCTCACTTTCTGGATCTTTTAGTACGGCAGCCTCTTGCTCTTTCATCTTATCATTGATGAAATCTTTTTCTAACGCCTTTTCATCTTCTGCCTCCATCTCTTGTTTTTTTACACGAACATATACTTCTTTCATCACAGCCTGTTTATATTCACTAACTAACTTTCCAAATTTACCTGGATCTCCACCTAACTCTTTGATTTTTTTACTTGCAGCACCCTTAAACCATTTAGTATCCGCAATCAAAAAGCGATTAGCGCAAATTGCTATTGCCATTTCTTTAGCTTTATCCTGAGCCACACCCAGTCTATTTATTAATTCACTTTCAATTTTATCTAAAGCAACAGTTTTTCGATAAATATCGTCAATCAAAAAGGTCATCTTAGCAGTCTGGCCAATTGTTAGCTTAAACTTCTCTGCCATTTTACCATTTAAATCACTACCAAATTGAGCATACAAAGCCTCTTCAATCATTTTTGGTAACTGTTTTTTCTCAGTAACCGCAGACTTTGGGGCAACTGTTGTTTTTTTATTTTGTTGTTTTTTTGCTTTCATGTTTATCTTAATTCATAATTCTTAATTTATTTTTAACCCAAATCATCTGGCTCATTGCCACCGTCACGCAAAACTTCTGCTACGGCTGCATCATCAGGAACAGGTACTTCTTCAGGAGCCTCTGCCTTGTCAGGCAGTTCAGTCGGTGGCGCTTCAAGTTTTTCAAGTTTCTCTGACTTGATAGCAAAAACTGCTCCGCTTTTCTCGTCTTTGACCTGAACCATCCCTTTTACAGTTTTCCCACCTGTGACAACAGCCTCTTTTCCATTATAAGAGACAGTATCGTTTTTACGATAGGTATGCTGAACTGCAGGTTTCGCGGCCGCGTATTCAGTGGAGATTCTTTCAATATCAGCCTTATCTTCTGGATTAAGAGCTCCCATAATTCGATTATCACTAGCTATACTAGAAATTTTTGATTTCATGTTTGATTGCATCTCAGGTGGAGCAGTATCGTCACCTTCTTGGGCAATAATTGCTCCAGCCAACATGCTAACAGTTTCAGCTGAACCACCATCGCCGGAGGTTGCCACCTGAGTTATTTGTTCTTTGGTAATATCCTGTGCCATTAGCTTTAGGGCTCCAGCCGATTTACCTGCATCAATACCAAGTAACTCTTTTTTACCAGCACTCCTGGTATACTCCTGTAAAGCTGCCGCATTATCCGTACCCGGTAAAATTGTTCCTGCGTTGACTGTACCATCAGCGTTTCTTGAACCAAACGCTTCATCCAAATTTCCAGTAACTTTGGCATGCGATTTTTGAAAACCTTTTTGCTTTTTATTAACAGCTTTTAACGCTACTGCCCGTTTTTCTAATTCTTCAGCCTGTGTAACGTTACCAGCTTTCCTTGCTACTTCAGCCGCTTTTTCTACCTCTGCAATTTGTCCTTTTGGTCCGGAAAGAGCAACATTAGCATCTCCACCAGCATTAGCAATCTCCTCACTAAAGCTCGAATGTACAGTTTCGGCCAAATCAGGCATTGCAGACCTAATTGCATCACCATGTGTTTCACTTCGTTTGGACACATCTTCCAAAGTAGAAGCAAACTTTTTATCACCCAAGGCGCTTCTGGCAGCTGCTAAAAATTCTTGATCACCAAAAGCTTCTGCATTCTGTTTGCCAACGTCAAGCTCACCTCGGTTTATTCGAGTTCGAATCCTTTGCTTCTCTTTATCATCCGCCATTGCATAGCGCATATGTAATTGATTTTTTTCCAAATTACCATTGAAAGCATCTCTTGACTCTTTGTCGCCCCCCATTAAATCATTTGCAGTTTTAGCGTACTCATCCGCCGTACGACCACCAGGTATTGGTTTACCATGCTCATCCAAATCTCCCTCTATTCCCATTGCAGATAATTTCAAAGCTGCAGCTTTGCGCACATCCTTGCCCTGAGTTGCATCCATAAGAACTTCCTTCAACTCATCAAGCTTATCAATCCCCCTAGCTGCCAAAAATGCGTTTGCTTCTTCCAGTTTTTCTTTTTGTCTAGATTGACCTATGCGATGCGCCATAACCTCCCCCATCGGCATAGCTGAAGCGGTACGATCCCATTGTTTTTTCATAAAACCGCCAACCTTACTTCCACCTACTCTATTTAATAGCTTTTTTGTTACATCCTTTGCTTTATTATATTTATCTTTAACAACCGTTCCTGCTTTAGAGTCTCCTGCCTTTCCAGCTACATATCCAATTCCAGCCGCTGCTGTTGTAAATGGTAATTTCGCTATCCGAGTAGCCACATCTCCTACCTTTGCCTGAGCACCCATCACACCCTCACCAGCTCGTTTATATTTTGCTAGTTTCATTTGTTTAAATTCCTGACGACGAGCCTTGTACCCCTGAAAGGCAGCTCCAGTTTTTTCTGGTGCACCGAGAGTCATCTTGTTGGCTGTCCATTTGGCCATACTCATAGTTGATTTTTGGGCTGACTGAGCCATACTGCCAACTACTCCACCAGCTTCTTGGGCAATCATTAAACTACCAAAAAGCAAAGCCAAACCAATAGCTGTTTGGGCCAAATTATCAATCCCAGAAGCTCCAGAAACCGGACCACCTGCGCCTTTTTGTTCAATATCAGCCACATTTATATCTGCAACCATCTGACCAGGATCAGACAAAACTAATAAACTTAGCCACAAGAAAAAGGCCATGAATGGCCCAACTGCCACAGTCCAACCAAAACGTTGCCACCATTTAGCGGCCTCACTCTGCAATCCACCAAGTGGAACAGCTTCTAGGGTAAAGGCCAACGGTGACAAAACCACTAAAATCCAAAGCTGAACTATTCTCAAAACTAATAATACTAAGATGAAAAACGTAACTGTAATGGTCATAACCAAAATAAAAATCGCCAATAACATTCCGATAAAAACATCTATGCTAGTTACAGGAGCTTCGCCCGCTGTTGGAGCTTGAGTTACGCCTGTAGATTCACTCATATTTAATAGTTTTGTTAGATTCAAGCCATTCACCAGATTACCACCGGCTGAAGCTGAATAACCATTAACAAAAGTCATCATAACTACTTGCCCAAAATCAATCAGTAAACCACAAATCAATTTCGAGAAATTCACTAATACCGCCACCAATACCACTCGAAACAACATCTTCGTTGGTTCATATCTCTTAACTTGCAAAATTATCATAAAAGCAATAACCAACAAAATCATTACAAAAAACAGATTACAGACATCTCTCATCATTACCCAACCCTTGGTTACTGCAGGCGAAGTTACAAAATTATTATATGAACTTATAACAATTAAAATTGAAAAAAGTTGCATAGCAACCCAACCTAAACCGGTGGCAAGCTGTAACAAACACCAATTTATAATATACATTAAAAAATTAGCAATACTACTAGTATCGATGGCATAAGCACTTGCTCCTATAACAAACACTCCCAACAAAATAGCAACTATACCCACTCTGAGTACGGTTTTATTTTTGGGCAAAATAAAAACCTTCATAAACCGTAATACTTCTACTAGTCTATTGAAAAAGCTATTCCAAATTTTCCTGAATTGACTTTGCATTCAAGATGATATTAATTTCAGTGATATTATACCACAATTTTCCAAACTGAACAAAGTTTATACACAGTTAGAATACTCTTTAATTTTGCTTAAAATCAATAGCGCCTTTATACTCCTTTTTGTGTACCAACTTGTCTACAAAATTAATAACATTCCAACGCTTCCGCCACAAAATAAATAGATTGGCTAGCGCGGTTATTATCACACCAGAACCCAGAAACCAAAAGGTCCTACGACGCGCTGAACCGGGCGAAACCACAGCATTTTCGACCTGCAAACTACCGACGACTGGCTCCGCTTGCCAAGTTTGATTAATCATATCATCCTGACTCCTAGGCATCACCCTCAATTGATCATTATATTGGCCCAAAACACCAGTAATCTCCAGCTTATCACCAAGATTATACACTTTTCCACTAATTCCTGTTCCCTGTTTAAGATAAATTGTAAACTCACCATAATCATCAGCCATAATCAATTTACTGCCTTCTTTACTCACAAGTTTACCTTGAACCTGAAGCAAGGAACCGACTAAATCAGTTGTCAGCTCTAAACTTTTAACCACAAGGGGCACAACTTCAGTTTGGAGTTCCAGAACCTTAATATCTGCTTGAGCTTTAACAAGAATTCTTTTTTCGCCATAACTTTCAGAAACACTACCACTAACTTCAATTTGATTTCCAATTTGTAGCTCTGGCCAATCAGCTGAAGAATAATATACCTGCAAACCATTAACATATATATAGTTTTTACCAAAGACTCCTGGTAGAACTGTCACTACTCCTTGAATCCTGACCTTACTGCCCTTTTTCAAGTCTTTAATCTGTTCAATAGTCACAGTTTTATAAAATGAACCTTGGCCCTGACTGACCGGTTTATAATTCGCTGTTTGCAAAACTGGCTTTTCGTTTACTTGCGCTGGCGTTAATTCAGAAGTTTGTAACCAACCATCTTCAAACCAACTAAAACTACTGCCAGTTTTTGGATTTTGGTATTCATATTGATCGATCAACTTTAAATTAGGATCAAGTAAACGCACTGAATCTGAGGAATTGTTCAAAACTAAGCCTGACTCTTCTTTTTTTATAACTAAATAGTCCTGAGATTTTATTATTAAATTATCTTTGATAACAAAGGGATTACTTCCACCTTCAGCATCATCCAAGCTCCAGCCTAGCAAATTAAGGTCTTCGTCACTTGCATTATAAAGTTCAATCCATTCCTCATCGTCACTGCCTTCAGGATCAGCCATAAATTCGCTAATAATAACTTTATCCGAGAATTGATAGACAACTTGGGGCTCAGGTTGTTCTTCAGGCGAATCAACCACAATTTCAGGTTGAGATAACGGAACTTCCGGCACAACTAAATCTTCAACCACAGCTGGAATTTCTGGCTCTTCAACTGAAACTTGAGAGTCTTCTTCTATCTCAACAATTTTTTCATAAAAAATATTCATTTGCCCTGGCGTCGCCGTCTCACTTTGCTTAAACTCAGATTCATGCCAGATTAACGAATTACCAGACTCTGCAGCAGGTGCATTATCATTAACATTGCCATCATTCCAATCACCGTAACTAACTTGATCAATTACTTGTCCACTTGGATCTTGCAAAACTACACTGTCACCACCATTATTCAGACTGGATTTATCAAAGACAATATAATCACCAGCACTTAATTGACCAGTTAACTGAGTTTGCTTGCCTGCACCTTCAAGTAAAACCCAATTTGTCAGATCAATCGGTTCATTTGTGCTATTGAATAACTCAACCCACTCCGGGTCGCCAGGAAGCGGGGCCGACATTATTTCATTAATTAAAACTTGACCGGGCAGATAGGTAATCGGTTCTTCATCCTCAACCTCCTTACCCTCCTCTTTCTTGACTGCCGGAGCTTCAGCAGAGGCAGTAGAGGGGGATGAACCAGCTTCTTCGTCAGCAGACGATAAATCTGGTTCTTCAGCTAAATCCTCCTGACCCTCCTCATTCATATTCAAAATCAACTCACTAAACCACCCCTGACATTCATCAGTCTGACAATTCAAAACAATAAACTGATCAACTTCGCTGTGAGAAATATTATTACTAACCAAAGCTGCATTAGCTTTATAACAATACAAATCAAAGGGAATTGTTAACAAAATTAAAACAAACATACATAAAAGATATTTCATATTTTTTAAAGAGAGCCGGGAGCAACACTAAAGTATTAACTCCCAGCTCTATTATTAATTAGTTAACTCCGTACTTTACGAAGAATAACTAAACTAAGCTGTTACTTGTGAACTTTCAATGTTAATTATTGGCAAAAAATCAGCTATTTTCAATTTGTTAGTATCAATTTCTTGCAGTTCATCCGCAATGTACAGATAAGGATAATCTTCTGATTTTTTAGCCATTTGCCATCGCTCAAGCGTTGGCGCTTTTTTAATTACCGTCAATTTTTGCTGTAATATTTCGTCAGTGTCAATCAAACGAATTTCAGTTTTTGGTGTCCACACCTTATATCGCTTGGAAGTTTCAAATTGTTTACCATACTCTTCAAAAGTCCAAATCAAACGCTCTGCCGTTGTTCGACCAACCCGCTCATTATCTTTGAATAGGTCAGCCAACTGGTGAGCTTCACCTTTAGACTCCTCTTGCAGTGTTTCCAATATAGCTTTCGCTACATCTCCCTTTAATTCACCGTAAATCTCTACTGGATTGTCTTTGTTTTCACTTAACCGGAAAATCCAGTAAAAATAATTAGGCATTACCACGAAAGCTAAATTTTTAACATCTTTTTTTAACTCAGTGGCTTTGAAGGCATTAACCAGTAGGTCAATATACTGATCAGTTACAAATACATTTTTGCGACCAATAATTGCCCCACAATGGAAGTACATGCCTCCTTTTTGACGCAAAGGTTTGCGGTCTTTTTTTGACTCATCTTTTGTTTGCTTGTCCGCAGGAGCCTTGGCGGAGGTCGATTCTTTTTTCATAAAAACTTTTTTTAAGTTAATTAATTATTCAGCTTAGATTAGTTATGTTTAATTATGATCAGTAAGACTTTATGAGCTTGCTTCAGCCTGTATACTCAGGCTTCGTAAGACGCTTGGGAGTGTGCTACTTCAGTGCCGCTCATGACGGCAAGCCACTCTAATGTCCTTGCGAGGACTGCGAGGGAAACGAAGCAGTACGACGCAATCGCCTAAAACCACTCCATCGATAAATCTTCATATGCGTTATTTTCCTGCTCAATCAAAGCTCGTTTCTTTAAACTTGAACCTGCCTTTAGCTGTTTTTCACGGCAAATCGCAGACCAGGGATCTTCAAAAACTTCATAGTACATTAATTTATTAATGTTATAACGGGCAGAAAAAGAACGCGGATACACTTTTTCTTTATGCTGATACATACGGTTACGCAAATCACTAGTCATTCCCACATAAAGCACCGAATTATACTTATTCGCCAAGATATAAACATAATAATGTTTTTGATTCATACGGAGTTTGTTTTATGAGCTTGCTTCAGCCTGTATACTCAGGCTTCGCAATGACGCTTAAGAGGGTGTTACCACTTTCTCACCTATATTATCTCAGCCCAAAAAGGAATTAACAAAGAGATTCTGTCGACCTACCTCGTCAAGATTTATCCCATTTTTTCAAGGCGTTTTTTTAAAATCAAAAAAGCCTGACGAGTTGTCTCGACAAGCTTTATTCACCTGTGGATAACTTACTTAGTTAAAAGTTAAAAAGCCCGCCTGCACCGCTATGCGAAGCATTGCGGGCAGGTTTATAAAGTTAAAAGTAACTTTTCTGAAAGATTATTATTTACTATTTATCATTTACTATTTATTCGATACCCCCACCAACACTATAATCCAAAAAAAATGATTCTGGTAAATCCTTAACTGTACTAGCCCAATTCGCACCATACAATGACTTTGCAGTTGCTTCATCAGCCACCCAATGGATTGAAGCGTTTTGGGAAACGTAATAAACCTTTGGAACTGAAGGAATTTTAATTAAACCACCAGATTTAAATGGTACATTGCGACCAAGGGCATAACTGGCCATTTCATCTACATCAATCGTTTCTACAAAAGAAAAATCTTCTTCCCAATAGCTTTCCCAAATCGACTGAGTAGGATATGCATGGCGAATGTTATTAGAATCTAAATGATAAACTGCAGTCTTTTCAGCTAGCTTGACCCATTTACCGGAAGTATAATCAATGTCTAAAGTTACTTCAGAATAATTAACTGTAAACTGTTCTTTCACAGTATCCCCATCTTCGGTGGTAATACTAACTAATTGATCGCCAGCTTTTGTGCTTCGCATTTTGTAATCAACCATACCATCAGCATCTGTGACTTTTGATTTTAAGATTACTGGCCCATCATCTTCGCGAATTTCATTAAAATAAACTATTGTATTTTTAACTGGCTCATTATTAGAATCATTAACAGTTACATCAAATTTAATATAATCAACGCCATTGGCAACAGCGAAATCTTTATCTTGAATAACGGTTGAATTTTCCATTGAAAAAACAGCTTCACTTGGGGTTACTTCTTCTGGTTCAACAACAGCTACCTCTAAATCAACATTTACGGTGATTGTATCTGAAGTGAAGGTATTATCATTGAAATCCGTAGACTTAACATAAACCTCATAAGCGCCTGTTTCCAATCCACCCCAATCATATGTCCAAGTGCTATTATATGATCCAGTATTGGTAACAGCTTCACATACAGCATCGATACAAATCTGAGTATCAGCAGAAAAAGAACCACCCTGATCTTTGGCCTCACCAGTGATTGTGAATGTCTCGACATCAAGAGTCTGCCCATCCACCAAGTTGGTGATAGCAGCCACTGGAGCCCAAGGATCTCCAGCTACTGTATTATATTTAGAAGAACCTACTATTTGTAAATCGGCACTGGGCAAACTTAGATTAGTTTCGAAAAACATACCACGATCCCCAGAATCATAAAGTCCGTCATTATTTTGATCACTAAACCCAGGTAGATAAAAAACAAAAGATCTGTTCACAGTTCCATTTTTCAGAGTTTCCGCTGAAACAAAAAACCTATTTTCTCCACTGGACACAACCTGAGATATGTCTGTAAAAGCCCAATTCCCACTGTCTTGATCATATGTTCCACTAGCCAATAATTCGTCAACCGCAAAACCATCAAAGCCAACATTACCACCGTCCTGCCACAAAGACAGTCCACTAATTTCTAGTCCTGACTTTGCAGTACCACTATTTCGCACAACCAAACTATTAAGCGTATTATTTTCAGGCAAATCCACTGTAAAATCCAACAGTAAATTATCAAAAGTATTAGCATAAAAATACACATCCAAATTAGGATTATTCATACTAACTGTAGACTCAGTGGCAGCGAATACAGAAAGAGGTGAACACAAAACGACTACTATCAATAATGAGATAACTTTTTCTTTGATCATATTTTGTTTTATTTCTTATTTATTTTAGGTTTTTAAGTTCTTGGATTCGTTGCAAAACTTCAGTGTCATTTGGCACATATGGCAACAGTTCATTATAGTATCTCAGAGCCTTGGTATAATCCTCTGCAAAAATATCATAATACAAAGCTAACTGAGAAATCATATCTTGTTTAGCTTCAGGAAAATTTTCATAACCGTACAATAAAAGTGGCTCTATTTTTTCTCTTCTATCTTTCAAATGATACCGATAAATAGACATCAACTCTCGATATGAGTTTGCCCATTTATAATTAATATCCAAAATCTTCAATTGTAATTCTTCTGCCAATTCATACTTTCCAGTGTCAAAATAAATCGTCGCCATATTTTGCAAAGGCGTAATCTCATCGGGACGGAATCCGTGTAATATTTCATAAAGCTCAATAGCTCCATCATGATCTCCCAAAGTTTGCTTTAGCATTGCTAGCATCAGCAATCCTTGATCATCATTAATATTAGCGCTCAACAACACTTTTATTTCTGCCAAATCACCTATTTCTGATGCTGTGAGCTCTCTTGTATTATTAATCTTTACTAATTCCGCGACTTCTGAACTAGGTTGATTTGGACTAAACATAATCACTCCTACCACAATAACGGCAATTATCACTAATCCTACTACTACCCCCCCTGTTTTTCTGGAAATAAACTTCATAATATTTATAGGGGATAAAGGGGATAAAGGGGATAACATATAAAAAGTTATCTTCTTCTACCATCTTCTCCCTTGTTTAATATCTATAGCAATTATAGCAAATATCTTCAAAAATTAAAAGTCCCCCGAAGTACATACTACGTATGACTTCAGGGCAAGCCCCTACTATGTTTATATTCGGAATAAATCCGCTATCCTCACAAACAAAAGAACCCCCGAACAGTTACTCTTCAGGGGCCGCCCCGACGTGACGTCGGGGCTAGTGATTAAAACCCCCGTAAACGAGGCTAAAATTTTCAGGCTCGTTTAGGAGCCTTTGTCGTAAATAGCCTGGCCGTTCCAGGGCCAGGCGGCCTATGTTTATATTCGGGACAAATCCGATATCCTCACAAACAAAAGAACCCCCCGAAGGGGGCTCTTTTCAATATCTGAGTAATTACCTAGTAGGTCAATGTTCCACCAGCAACTGGTAGATTCTTTGTTAACGCATTGTCTACGTCTGTACCACCTGAATTTTCCCAGATGACACCGGCTGCTGTTACCGCGTTTACGGCTGTTGAATTTTCCCTAACAGTAATCTTCAATGAGTCATTGGTAGTGAAACCAGTAGTATCACCAATCAATTTCAAAGTTATAGTTTCACCTTGAGGAACCTTCACTTCGGATGATAGTTCTTCCATATATTCACCAATGCTATCTTCATTATCACCTGTAACATATGGAACCACATCCGTGTAGTCAGTATCACCAAATGAGAAACACTGCTCACCAGCGTCTACACCAGTCTTAAGTGGAACAGATAGGTCTACATCTGCACCATCACCACCAATATCATCCCAATAAAGGACAAACTCAGCTGGAGTGATTGTACCGTAAGTGGTCTGCAAATCGCTACTCTTTAAGATAAGATCTCCAGTAGGATCAGCATTACCCGCAACACCAGTATAGCAGAACTCTAGAACACCAATGGTAATTTCATCACCATTAGCATATAGATCGATAGCTAATAATTCACTATCATCAGATCCAGTGGTTACACCACTTGGGCTAGCAGTATTCTTTGAAACTACTAGTAAACCATCATATAAATAGTTAACATAACTAGCAATAACATTACCAGCATTTGTTCCAAGTGAGTCGATAGTTGTTTCAGTCAATACTGTTCCTGAGCTAACACCTGTAGCTACCATCTTGTAACTACCAGCGGCAGCAACACCTGCTGCGCCCCATTCAGCATCAACACCATTTACATCACCTAGACCAATTTCTAGTGTAGCACCGTCTGATAAGTCAGCTTTAGCTGAAAAGTCTACCTTAATATCAAGGTTCTTGTACTCTGGGCTCTTTGGTACAACCAAAGTTCCAGCAGTTAAGACAACTTTAGCATCTCCACCTGTGTCTAGTGAATATCCACCAGCATCGCCGATCAATACACCGTCAAGGTAAAGTTTAACTCGATATACATCCTGTCTAGCAGTTGCGCCAGTTGTAGCGATGTATAGTTCAGTTACATCAATTTCTTCGTTTGTTGACTGTAACTTGTAAGTCATTAGACTATTACCAGTTGCACCAGCAACATACTGTGCAGCAGAAGCTCTACCAGAAGCAGCAGTAATCTTCAATGTTCCCACAGAAGCTACAGTAGCCTCTGAACTTTCAATAGCAGTTGTTACACCACCATTGATATCAGCAGCAATCAAAGAATATCCTGAAGCTAGACCAGTAGCTACAATGTCAGCAGTTGGAGTTTCTACACCAACAAACCAAGGACCTGCAGTACTACCAGTAATATCAGCAACAACATTAATTCGAACTGTACCACCGGCAGGAATTGTTAAATTATCAATTCCTGAGAAAGTAGCAGAATCCTCAGCAGTATCACCGTCAGTAAGATTCAAATTAGAACCATACTGTGCACCAGTATCTTCATCGATCAATTTGAAACTAGTAAGGGTAGCGCTTGCAACTGAAGCGCCAGTGATACCAGTAAGGTCATCAGCTGAAATCTGAATAGAAGTAACTTTAATCTCTTCAGCAGTACCTGCTTGCATGATCAATTTACCTAATGTTACATCATTAGCGTTTTGAACATATGTACCATCAACTGGAGCTGTTCCCATGTAAGCTGTGATTGTTGGAGCAGTTACAGTAATTACGTTACCAACAGCTGTACCTGTCTCTGTAATATCAGCAGCAGAAAATGCACCAGTACTAGTAATATCATCAGCAGCAGTATCCATATCTAGACGAACAGTATCAGTACTTGTAGCACCATCCAAAACGTTTCCATAAACACTAACAACTACGTTTTCTTCTTTTGGTACGTCTAATTCAAAACTGAAGCTACATTCACCAGTAGTAGTACCACTAGTAAACGCACTACAAGTTGAACCAATCTGATCACCATTTGCGTCTGTCAAGTATACAGTATCTACATCATCAGAAAGATCTGTTGAAGCAGTACCTGTAATTACTAATTCTGAAACTAGCATGTCTTCACCAGTTGAATAAAGGTTAATGTCTGTAAAGTGAACATTTTTTGCTCCCTTAGAAACATTAGTAGCACCTGGAGAAGAAGCAGCCTTAGAAACAACCAAAGAACCGTTTGCAGCACCCTCAAATGTTTGTGCATTACCAGTTGCTACTCCAGATAAAGTTACACCACTGGTAACATATTCATCTGAATCAAGTCCTTTAATTCTAACTAATGTGTTGGTTGTACCATTATCACCAACGTAAGCGTGAACACCTGTTTCAGTTCCAGCAAATGAAGTACTTACATCAGCGCGAACAACAACTGTTTCGTTATCTGATTTAGCTACATCAAGTAGCCCATCAGTAGTATCTTCAAAAGATACAGTAAAACTACTTACTGAACCTGAAACTGGAATTTCTACTTCAGCACCATCAACGATCTTATACAACATCCAGTTAGCAAAATCAGTGTTAGCAATACCAGCAGTACCAGCCATAATAACTCGTAATCTAGTCATTCTTACACCTTCATTTGAACCAGCTGTTAACTTATAAGCTCCCAGTTTATTACCTTCAACACCCTTAACAAGAGTGCCTGCAGCTGGAGCATAAGCTGAATCTTGAGTTAGAGTTGCACTACCTTGACCAATAGTATTAGTCTTAGCAGATTGTGCTGAGAAAGTTGTTCCACCAGTAGTAATTAATACTTGGCCAGCTGAACTATCACCACGAGCTGCAACGTCACCAGTTTCTGCAACCTGGAAAATCAAAGTTTTGGAAACTGTGATTCCAGCAGCAATATCACCGTAAGCACAGATTTTCTTGGTCTTGCTTAGGTCGATGAAATATGGGTCTGCACTTAAATCAAAAGTAACTGTACCATTGCTAGCCATAGCTGCAGTGTCAGAACCTTCGATTTTGTTTGAACTTTGTTTTAGGTAAAAATTCAAAGCATCACCTGAAGATGCGCTACCAATATTGGTTAGCATTAATGAATCAATGTGGAATCCTTCAATTGAAGAAGTGTTAAAATTCCAACAACCTAATTCTACTTCTGCTTCACCTGAAATAACTGCAGCTGAACCAGCAACAGAAGCGACGTTTAATACACCAACGCTTAAGTTTGAGAATTGCATTGCATTACCAATTACAGGTAAACCTGTAACACCTGCATCATTAGCATCAATTTCTACTATTGATAAGTAGTCATTAGTACCAGATGGAGCAGCATCAATGTTAGCTTTTACAGATAAAACTGTATCTGCACTAACTGTCCAATTCAAGTTCTTGAAAGTTACTTTGTGAGTAGTAGTATTCAATGATTGATCATTACCAACCTGAGTAGCACCATCGTATAAACGAATAGTACCAAGATCAGCATCATAACCTAAACCAGCTCTTTGTAAAACAATTTTATCAATTTCAACAGTACCAGAAACACCTAAGTCAAATTTTGCAAATAAGACATTTTGTGCTCCCTTTGAAACGTACTGTCCTTCTGGATTACCAGAGTTCAATGAAACTGAAAGATCACCAGAAGCTACAACTGTACCAGAACCTCCACCACCACCTTGTGAAACATCAATATATGAATCAACCATAGCAGTAACATCAGCACCAGCAGTTCCCATAGCTAGGCTTGTTTCAAGTACAAAATCCCAGTCCCAGTTATTGGCATTGAAAGCTGCTTCATCAGCAACTAGACTCCATGAACCATCAGCATTTACATAGTATGTATCAGCTGAATCTGCAGGAGATACCAATTGACCTTCTGGATAAACAGTACCATCTAAGGCAACACCACTGTCAGTGTAGTTGGTGAATAAACTATCTGGAACATCAATAACCATTGATGACCAGTTATCACCATAAAGAGCTTTAGCAGCTGCTTCTGTTTCTACCCAGTAAAGCGCACCTTCTGGACCAACAGCGTAAACCTTTGGAACTGTAGTAATCTTAACTAACTTAGTACCTGGGCGAACCATTACGTTACCCACTAGATCGATAGCAGCTAGTTCGTCGTCAGTGACAGGAACAACACTACTAAAATCATTATACCAAGTCATGTAAGTAGACTGCGTTGGGAAAGTATAGCGTCCACCATCAGCAGCATAAAAATATACTGCAGCGCCGCTTGCTTTAATCAAATCGCCAGCTGACAATGTAGCAGCTGATGCAACTGGAATAAAGGCACCGATTCCAACCGTCCAACAAATTGTTGTAAAAACAACAAATGAAATAAAGACTTTTCTCATAAATTTTTTAATTCTCCGTTAGTCAAATGTTTAGCAAATTAATTCTTATAGAATCAATTGTTAAACACTGACAATATTATATTCTTTATTATGTAGTAGACGTTCTTCGACAGACTCAGGGTAACCCCCAAATCCGTGTCATCAGAACTCGACCTTTGAGACCACTACAACCCAAAGAGAGTTTCTTTAGGATTTATTTATATATTATTAATTAATTATATTTTAAATTGTATTTTTCTAAGATTAATTTAATTTTGACTTTCTTCATCAGTCACTTCTTCTGTCGCTTCTATTTCTATTACTTCTTCATTTTCTAAGTCTTCTAATTCTTCAATTCTGGCAGCTTCATCGATTTGATCCTGAACCTCACCCTCTATAGCAGTATTAAGAGTTTTTACATCCTCATCTGTACCTCGTGTAATTTCAGCACCTTGTTGTATCTTTTCTAAGGCTGACGCTAAATCTCCATGATTTAATAAATCTTTGGCATCAGTTAATGCTTGTTCAGCTTCACCTTGTTTTCCTTTTAATTCTTCAACCATCTCATTAACTGTTCCGGTTGACTCTTGCTCAACTGGAGCCTCGTCTGAAACTTCTGTTTCTCCTTCTTCACCGTCAGTCTCATCCTCAGCATTTTCATCTATATTAACTTCTTCGGTTTCAGCTGTTTCTTCAGACTGTTCGGTTTCTTCTTCCTGGTTAACGACCACCGCGCCACTCTCGGCATCCTTAGCGCTTTGTTCAACTTCATCAACCTTTTCTTGAGTTTCTTTGATATCTTCTTTTGCTTTATTTATTTTACTGTCAATTACATCAACTAAATCTTTTTCTGACAATGTCACTTCACCACCAGCAAGTTTATCAACAATTACCTCAACGGCCTTAACACCTGTTTCATCAGTAGCATCTACTGCCTGCTCTAAAGTCTCTACCAAATCCTTATCCTCTCCTAATTCTTCTTGTGTTTGTTTAAGCTTCTCACTGATCTCTTCTGTTTTTTCATCAACCTTTTTAGCTGAATCAACAACTGCTTGAGCTTTTTTGTTTCCTTCTTTTACTTTACCTAAAGTTTCAGTAGCTTTTTTCATTTCGTCGGTTAAACCATCAACGGCCACCTTAACCTTGGCTTTTTTAATTGACAGAACTGGTTCAGTCTTTACTACTTCTTCAATCTCTTTAATTCGCTCTTCCGCAAACTGCATATGCAGTTCTGCTTGTTTTTCCCCTACGGCAGTAAAGCCAACTTTGACTCTTTCACTGGTTAGCTTCACTGAATAAAGGAAATCACCGGGCAAACTACCCTTTGAAGCACTTACACCCAAAATACCCGTACTAAAAATAAATAAACAAATTACTGACAAAACACCTACTGGTCTAGCTACAAATCGCAACATACTTCCTGGTAGCATTGATTTAAACAAAAACCAGCTATTAATAAAATAAGACTGGCGTCGACTAGCGCTTTGACTCGTTATCTGAGATAACAAAAGTTCGCGCTGAGTCTTGACCCAGTCTTTTCTTGGTTTTACACTTTTCAAATCCTTAAGTTGTTCAACAACTTTATCCATATGATGTACGGATTACTGATTGATACATATTTACGGATTAACTTGGGGACCATTATTAACATCTCTCGATAGATCTGTACATCCGTACAAATCCGTAATCCGTAAACTATTGTTCACCAGCAATATCTTTTAGCGCAGCTAATGCTCGATGAAGTATTACTCGAACATTACCTTTACTTTTGTCTAAAATCTCGGCAATTTCGGTTATGGAAAATTCTTCAACATATTTAAGCACAATAACTTCTCTATGATCATCCTTCAATTTCTCCAAATGTTTTTCAATGCTTTTAATTTCCAGCTTCACGCTGATCTCGGTTTCTAAATCTCGATCATCCTTAATACGCTCCATGTACTCTTCATCAGTGCCAATAAAGTCTTTGCTTTTGATCCGATAATGATCAATCACCGCATTTCTGGCCACTCGATACAATAGGGCATTCAAATTACCAATCTTGCGATTAGTTTTGTTGATATATTCCCAGGTCTTCAGAAAAACTTCAGAAGTAATATCTTCCGCAATTTCTTGGGATGAGACCTTAAAAAAGACAAATCTAAAGATGCGGTCCACATAGATATCATACAACTGGCCGTAACTTTCTGCATCCTTATTCTGTCGAACCTGATATATCAGGAACTTTTCTTTTAATGAGGGTTTCTTCATTTATTAAGACGTCGTTAGCTTAATTTTGTTACAATCTGGAAGTAAGTATTATAAGTATTAGATATACAAAAACATGAATCCGTATACCAAGTACCGGCTTCCCAAAGAGTGTTTAGATTAATCAGCCAGAAGCTAATTAACTGTTCAAAATTATATAGTAAATATACTATTTTGTAAAGAGCTAAATAAGATTTAAGATTGAAGTTTTAAGACTCAATTGAAATATGTAATTAAATCATTCTAGGTCTATTAACTTTAATCTTCGCTCTAACAACTTAAATCATTAATGACTATTGACAATATTATAGTACTTGTATACACTAAATACAGAACGTTTGTATACACTAGTGTAGACAAAC
>JABHAL010000011.1 GCA_018674305.1 Candidatus Falkowbacteria bacterium
GATTTGAAAGACAGAACATTTAGGTTTGCTAGAGATGTGAGGGTTTTGGTTAAAACACTTACTTCAGGTATGGTTAATCGTGAAGATTCAAGACAAGTGACTCGTTCTTCTGGCTCTGTCGCAGCAAATTACATTGAAGCTAGTGAGGCTCTTAGTAAAAAAGATGAAGTATACAGGATTAGAATTTGCAGAAAAGAGGCGAAAGAGAGTAAACTGTGGTTAGAGCTGTTATTAGTTAGCAATGATGCTTCAGCCATTAATGAAATTAGTAGATTAATAGACGAAGCTGATCAATTAACAAAAATATTTTCATCAATAATTATAAAGTTGGAAAACCAGTTACTTTAAAGGTAGTTGGTTGTTACCTTGGGCCTTGTATCTTGAATCTTGTATTTTACAAAGTATATGGATCACGTTGAAGAAATTAAACAAAAATTAGACATCGTCAATATTATTGGCGAGTATTTAGAATTGAAAAAAGCGGGGTCGAATTTTAAGGGGCGCTGTCCTTTTCATAATGAAAAAACGCCTTCTTTTGTGGTGTCTCCTGATAGGCAAATGTTTCATTGTTTTGGTTGCGGTGAGGGTGGAGATATGTTTACTTTTATACAAAAGCAAGAGGGCCTAGAATTTCCAGAGGCTTTGAGAATTTTAGCCAATAAAGCTGGAGTTGAAATTGAGCGTTTTGATCCTAGGGTGACTAGCCAGAAAAATCGATTGATTGAAGTTTGCGAGGCCACAACTGAATTCTGGCAACGTCAACTAAAAGAAAGCTCTGGTGAAAAGGCGAGTGACTATATTGTTGCCAGGAAATTAACCTCTGAAACAATTGAAAGTTTTAAATTGGGTTATGCTCCTGAAAGTTGGGATTTAACCATGAAATATTTGCATGATGCTAAGTTTAATGAAACGGAAATTTTTAAAGCTGGATTAACCGTCAAGAAGGATCGTGGCACAGGTTATTATGATCGCTTTCGTGATCGAATAATTTTTCCAATTCAAGATGTTCATGCCAACGTTGTTGGTTTTACCGGACGCACCATGAAGGAAGATGAAGGTGCTAAATATATTAATACACCGGAAGGCCCTATTTATCACAAGAGTAAAGTTTTATATGGGCTGGACAAGGCTAAGCAGGCGATTCGTAAAGCTAAGTATGTTGTGGTCGTTGAGGGAAATATGGATGTGATTACAGCGCATCAAGCGGGTTATAAAAATGTGGTCGCCTGTTCAGGGACTGCATTAACCATAGATCAAATTTTGTTGATTAAACGGTTTACTGATAATGTAGCTTTGTGCTTTGATTCTGATGACGCTGGTCAGATGGCAGCTAAGCGTAGTATTGATTTGTTATATGAAGCTGAAGTGAATATTAAAATTGTAGAATTGGTCAAAGGTAAAGATCCCGATGAATGTATTAATTTAGATGTTAAGGCCTGGGAACAATCATTGCGCGAGGCTAAAACCGCTATGCAGTATTATTTTGATAAACATTTAACAAATGACAACCTGGACAATATCAGTAAAAAAAAGGAAATAGTAAAGTTGTTATTACAAGAAATAAATAAATTAAAAGATAAAATAGAACAGGATCATTGGTTGAAAAAATTAGCCCAGATTTTACAAGTAGAAGCTCGACTTTTGTGGGAGTCTTTGCCTCAAGCAAAGTCAAATTTAATGAAAACCCGTGTTGTCGCACCTGAACAAAAAGATGTCCAATCATCTGTAAAGGTCGATAAATCCCGCGATGTTCAATTATTGGAACGTGTCTTGACTATAATTATAAACCATCCCAAATTAATTGGTTATGCTCAGGAGTATTTGTTGCCTGATCATATGATTGTTGGTGACTTGAAAACCTTTTACAAAAATTTAATTTTGTATTATAATGAAGACAAGCAAGGTTTATCTCAGAAAACGATAAATCAACGACTGGAAACTGAAACCCAAGAAATTTCTCAAAGCTATTTAAATAGCCTAATTTTGAATATTGAAGAAGCTTATGAGGAGTTTTCTGATGAACAAATAAGGCAAGAGTTAATTGAGTTAATAATTGCCTACAAGAAATATTATTTTGAACAGCAGATTAAAAATTTAAATAGTCAGTTAGCTGTCCTTGAGAGCCAGAATGATGCTCAGGTGGTTGAAGATCATCTAAAGAAAATCATAGCATTCTCAGAACAGTTGGCCCTTTTAAAATGATTATGGCCATTCGCGCCAAAAAAACAACTAAAAAAACTACTAAGAAGAAAAAGAGTAGTACTAAAAAGACAGACAAAAAATCTGTCTCAACCAAAGTAAAAAAAGCTCTAAACAGGGCAATCACAAAAAAAGGCAAAAAATCGCGAGCCAAAACAACTAAAAAACCGGGCAGAAAAAAGCCCGAAAGGCGTGGAAGAAGAAAAAAGGCTTCACCACCAGACCCAGAAATTATAAAAGGAATGCTTGAAAAAGGACATTCCCGAGGTTTTTTGACTGAAGAAGAAGTTCTTAGAACCTTTATTCATATAGAAGATTACATTGAAGCCTATGAAGATTTCTTGGATAAGCTAGATGGTATTGGTATTCAGATGGTTGAACTCAAAGGTGGGATTTTAGGAAAAAGAGAAGATAGAGCTAAAATTTTATCTAAAGTTGGATTAGCAGCCAAGGAAAAAGGCGCAACTTTACCTGAGTTGTCACCGGACTCAATTCAAATGTATTTACGGGAAATTGGAAAAATTTCTTTATTGACAGCAGAAGAGGAATTAGCTTTAGCTAAAAGAAATGAAAAGGGAGATGTGGAGGCAGAGAAAATTATAATCGAAAGTAATTTGAGGTTAGTAGTTTCTATTGCTAAACGATTTGTTGGCAAAAGCTTATCATTACTTGATTTAATTCAGGAAGGAAATATCGGATTGTTCCGAGCAGTAGAAAAGTTTGAATATCGAAAAGGGTACAAGTTTTCTACATATGCAACTTGGTGGATCCGGCAAGCCATTACTCGTGCTTTGGCTGATCAGTCCAGAACTATTCGAATCCCAGTTCATATGGTGGAAACTATTAATAAGTTTCATCAAATCGAACGTCGTTTAATTCAAGATTTAGGCCGTGAGCCAATGCCAGAAGAAATTGCAGCGGAAATGGATGAAGAAGTTCACAAGGTTAAGTATATAATGAAAATTTCCCAGGAAACTATTTCTTTGGAAACTTCAGTTGGTGATGATGAAGAAGATTCCACTCTGGAAGATTTTATCGAAGATGTGAAAAATGTTTCGCCAGATCGTAGCGCAGCATTACGCCTGTTGAAAGATTATGTAATAGAAATTATCAAGGATTTATCCCCCAGAGAACAAAAGATATTAGAGATGCGATTTGGTTTAGTTGATGGCGTTTCTCATACGTTGGAAGAAGTTGGTCAAGAATTTGATGTAACACGTGAGCGTATTCGGCAGATTGAGGCCAAGGCATTAGAAAAAATCCAACAGTTTCCAGGAATTGAAAAGTTGAAAGATTATTAGAAAGAATAAAAAAGACACTTTGCATGACAAAGTGTCTTTTGGTTGATCATTTCTTTGGCGCCGTTCCAATCATTGAGCGTGCCAATTGCCGAGCTTGTTTCCAGGTCATGACTTTTTTTTCAGGACCTGACTCCCAAGTACGTTTCAATTTGCCAGCTAGGACAAACTGAAAAACCTTTATGGTTTTTGCTTGACC
>JABHAL010000012.1 GCA_018674305.1 Candidatus Falkowbacteria bacterium
AACAAATTTTTCAAAAATATGTCGCCTAACTCCTTTTATGCGAAGTTATTGAAGTTCGCATAAAGGTTGTGCTATAATTAGAGCATAAAAGGAGTTGAATGGCCCTCTTTTAGCTATTCATATATACCCTATGATTATAACAGATCAGAAAATAAAATCAAAGCAGTTGGATACGTTATTAAATTTAAAAAATCAGCTTAAATTGCGAAACTATTCTCCAAAAACATGTAGTGCATACATTAATATAAATATGCGTTTCTTGGAGTGGCTTGGTAAGTCTCCAAAGGTTGTAAATAACAATGACATAAAGAGATATTTAGAGGATTTACGCCATCGTGGTGCTAGCGCTTCTACTTTGAGTGTTAATTTAAATGCACTAAAATTTTATTATCAGAAAGTATTAAAACGAAAGTTTTTTGTTGATATTAAACACCCAAAAAAACCGCAGACATTGCCAGTTGTATTAAATTTAGGTGAAGTTTCTATCCTGTTAAATGCTGTGACTAATCAAAAGCATCGTTTGGCTTTAAGTTTAATGTATGGTAGCGGTTTAAGAGTGGCGGAAGTAGTGAAACTAAAAGTTAAAGATTTGGATTTTGAACGAAAAACAATTCACATTAAGTCAGGAAAGGGAAACAAAGATAGGATTACGATCTTATCACCCAAACTTGTTAGGGTATTGAAGGTTTTTTTGATAAATAAACAAGCCGAGGATTACGTCATTGCCGGTAGGCATGAGAGAGCGCTTTCAACTCGATCATTACAAAAAGTTTTTGCGCAAGCATTGAAAAATTGTCAAGTTAAGAAGTCCGCAACGTGTCATAGCTTGCGCCATTCGTTCGCCACTCATTTACTGGAAAATGGAACTGATATTCGGTATATTCAAAAATTATTGGGGCATAAAAAATTGGAAACTACACAGATTTACACTCAAGTAACCAATAAGGCGTTGGAGAATTTAATTAGTCCGTTAGATTTAATTTAGTCAAAATGAATCTCAATAAATTACAAAATAAAGGTATATTAATGTGCGCTAAGTACGCTTTCATGCCGAACAAACTTCAATACTGCGGTGGTGATCAGAACTCCGCTCTTTTTGAATTGACCGTAACCAATGATTCTCATTCCAGCTTGAATCATGCTTTGACTGAATTTGAAACACTCTATCCTTATTTAAAATTAATTGCTAAATCAAATAATATTCGTGATCCGTTTGATTATCGTGTAGTTGAGGCTTATTGGATTGGTAATGATTTGCTTAAAAATGTGAAGATGAAAGGTTTATATAATCATTTTGTGGATCATTTGCATTTGAAAAAGAAATTAACTTCTCGGCAGTTTGAATTGATGGTTGGTAAAATTCCAGCTGGTGCTTTACCGCATCATAGTTTTCACGTGTTTAACATTTGGTTGCGAACCGGAAAAGCGGCTATGGCGCACACAGTTGAAACCATGGATCAGTGTCGAATTTCTTGGGGAAAAATTGTTAAAATTAAAGATTCTGAATTGGTTGTCAATTCTCCATGTTTAACTCTTGATAATTACCAATTACAAATTACGAATTACGAATTACAAAATATAGTTTACAAAATGCTCGACGAATCATTTATAAAAAATCCCCAAATCGGAGATTGGATTTCCTTTCACTGGGGTTGGGCGTGTGATAAATTAACAAAAGCTCAAGTAAAAAATTTAGAAAAGTATACTTTGCATAACCTTAAGCTTGCTCAGTAAGAGTGGTATACACACTTAGAATAACTGGCTACGAGAACTTAATTTTTTTTGTTTAATTTTACACAATACTACTGTTTGGTGTTCAATTGCTTTACACTAAACCTTGACAAGGTGTTAAAAATGTGCTATACTGTAAGTGTCTGAATATTGAAGTTAAATTGCGGAGGATGCTATGCATTATTGGACAGCAATTTTCATCGGTTTGTTCCTACTCGTTGGCTTTGGCCTTTACACAGTAGTAGCAACCTATTCGGAGAGTGAGTATCGTGAGTACGTTTCCGCAATTCACAGTGCGGAAGACGTGGCTGATAAGGCTGTGTCAAAGAAGTGTTCCAAGGGAGATCGCAGTTGTCGAGATTACGTTTACTCGAAGGTTTTTTCTTCAGAGTCGGCGGACATTCATCTCGGGACCTGGGCAGGTCTTGGAGAGTCGATTGTGACTGATCGTACCCCGGAGGGAGGGCTAACTGAGAAAACCGTTCTCTATTGGTTTTGTGTAATTGGTTCTGCCTTCATGTTGATGATGGGAATTGCGAGTTTCGGGGTCATACAGATGATTCGTTCTCCGGCGGAGGAGTCAGTAAGCTAAGTATTACATCAAGGACGTTTCGAGCATCTTCGGAGCGTCTTTTTTGTTGGATGAAAAATACACTATTCACAATCTAAAACTTGGAAACTAAAAAATAGGCTTTTTCATGAGCCTATTGTATTATTTATTTTTGTTTTTCCTTGTTTGTTACATTTTAAGTAGTGTTCCAACAAAATACGATACCACAATAACAAATACCGCTATAAATAAATGTTCAGCAACAACATTGATGGCCTTTTTTTTATTTGTTTTGGCAATATAAAAGCTGAATAAACTAATAGCAACAAGTGCCCAAACTATACTAATTATCACAGCAGTTGTTAGTGTGAATAATAATATTGGGATTATAAAAGTTAGTGCAAAAATAAATTTTGTTGCCAGGGTTGAAATAGTTGCAGTCCAGATTGCTTTGTTTGATTTTTGGTTTGTAGCTTCTTCTGAAATATGAATCCCCAGAGCATCTGATAAACTGTCAGCAATCGCAATAGTTAGTATACCTGCAAGCACAATTGTTTTATCACCAGTACTAAAAGCCAGACCGATGATTAGTCCTAGAGTGGTGATAATTCCAGTGGTTAATCCAAAACCAAAACCTTTTTTTATTGAGTTTTTCATATATTATGAATTTAATCGCCAATAGGCAAAGTTCAAAATTGTAGCAAACCCTACCCACGCGATATATGGTAGCATCAAAATGCCGGCCCACAGGTTGGTTCTCCAGAAGTTTATAGTTGTTAAAATAATGAAGATTAGTAAAGCAATAATTTCAATCAAAGCAAACCAAGGATTATGTAGACCAAAGAAAAGGAATGACCAGAAAACGTTCAAAACAAGTTGAGCTACAAAAAACAAAAGGCCAAGCTTGGCTTTTTTAAATTTATTTTCCCAAGCAATGAACAAGGCTATGGCCATCAAAACAAATAAGATTGTCCAAACCGGCGCAAAAACCCAGTTTGGTGGTGCAAAACTTGGTCGAGTTAGGTTTTGATACCAGGAAGTAATGTTTGACGTTGTAAATACGGAACCGATTAAACCGGCCAGTTGGCAAACTACAATCATTAAGAATAGGCGAGCTGCTTTGGGGATGAACATAGATTATATATTTAATTTATGATAATTTAATCGTTTTAAATTCTTTTCAATATCAGCATAGCTCTTGCCGCAAATCATACCACCGGCATAAAGTTTTATTCAATAGTATAAACCTGTTATATTATTTCTGTCTTGTTCCCATTTCTCAGGATTGATTTTAATGTAATGTCGAATGTTTTCCAGCGATTCCTGACTGCGAATTATATGATCGTAAAATCGCGGTTGCCATTTAAATATGTTGTTGGGGTGTTGTTGGTTGATCTGGAAGGTGCATCCACCTTTGTACCAACGAATAATTTCACCTATTGTTTGTTTGCCCATGGGGTTATATTGCCCCGTTACGCCACCACGGTCATTGTTGTTCGTAGAGACGCGATTAATCGCGTCTCTACCCTTGTGGGGCAATATTCGTACAATCACATGTACATGGTTGGGCATAACAATATGTTCATCCAGTTCGGTGAAATTAAAATGTTTGGGAATGTTCAATAAATTTTTTTGGATAATTTTGCCAAAATTATTTAAAATCATTTTTTGGTTTTTGATTTTGCCGAAAAACCAAATGCCTTTATGTGTGCAAATGGTTATAAAATAAAATGCGTCCCATCCATAATTCCAATCTTTTAATCGAAGGGTTTTGGTGCGGTATTTGTTTTGAAATAATTCGGACACATTAAAACACTTTTTATTCAATCGGCTCTAATAATTTTTCCAATTTAGCAACCGCTTTGTCTTCATCAGCAATTCCATCAACCGCTTCAAAAACCATTTCTCGTGAAAAGCCTTTATCGTCACGAAGATCATTTGCTAAACGAATTAATTTGCCAAGGTTTGGGCCAGGTTTGAAACCAAAGGCTAACCAATGACGACCTTGGGTTAAATCTGCTGGTCGACTGTCTTCAACTTCTAGCTCCCGAGCGCGGGTTAGCAACCATTTTCCTGCTGGGTAGTTCATCGGATCAAGCATAAGTTGTTCTGGTACTTCAGTATTACCAAATTCGCCACGACCAAGATGGTCTGACTCAGAAACTAAAACTAATTCTTGAATGGTCGCGGGGTGAAGTCGTTTAGCCAGCCGGCGGATCGCTCCGTCTTTGATATGGTTCCCTCGAACAGTTTCTTCAATATAAAATAAGGTTGGAGTTAAATGTTCGCCGACCAATTTAACAACCTTATCTCTTGTTAAATTATCTACGCCAAGTTGGGCCAAAAACTTTTTGGTTGGTTCAATTCCGGCTTTGTCGTGTGCATGAGAGATAATTTTTCCATCTTCTCTGGTTTCTGTTGTTGCTGGTTTTCCAAGGTCATGGCAAAGTGCAGTTAATAAAAGAGTGAATTTTTTTGCGTCATCTAATTCTTCACGACGTGCAATTTTCGCTGCCTCGTCGATAACCATTAGAGTGTGAATCCAGACATCACCTTCCGGATGCCATTCAGGCTCCTGAGGAGTTTCTCTGAGTGGTGGCAACTCAGGGTGTATTTCTCGGAGAATGCCCAGGTTCATTGCCGCCGCAAGACCGAGCGATGGCTTTTCTGATTTGAGCAATAATTTTTTCCATTCTTCTAATATTCTTTCTTTGGATAAATCTTTAACTAACGGAGCCATTTCTTGCAGAATTGGCACAGAATCTTTATCAACTTCTAGCCCAAAGCGTCCAATGAATTGCATGCCCCGGAGAACCCGTAAAGGATCATCTTTGAAAAGTTCATTATCTGTAATTTTTAGTTTTCTGTTTTTAATGTCTTCCAGCCCGCCAAAAGCATCAAAAATTTCACCGGTCAAGGGATCCGCGCAAATTGAATTCATGGTAAAATCTCGACGTTTAGCAGCCTCTATGATAGACATGTTTGGATCAGCTTCAACTGAAAAATCTTTATGACCTTTACCTGTTTTTGAGTCTTTTCTAGGTAAAGATACGTCAATATCCAGACCTTCTTTCGGGAAAAAAACTTTCAGAACTCCAAATGCTTCACCAACTTCAGAAACTTTTCCTATTGGAGTTAAAATCTTTTTTATTTCTTCAGGTTCAAGTCCGTAAATTTCTATATCATAATCTTTGGGAATTGTACCCATCATCATATCGCGAATACTACCGCCAACTAAAAGGACTTTGCCACCAGAAGCTTTAATCGTTTCTGCAATCTCCAAAACTTTTTTATAAACGGTTGCGTAATCATCCAGCCCGCGCTCTTTTAAAATATCTAAATATTGATCACCAATAGGTATTTTTTCTTTGGCAATAATTTTTTTGTCTTCTGATTTAAGTTTGTATTCTCCGCTTGTCGGTTGGGGTTCTTTGTTCATAAGATTTTTTAGTGAGTATTGAAGTTATGATTTGTGTTTAATTTTACCAATCAACATATGTACAAAGTTAATTATCAGCCAAGGAATCATTAATAAATAAAGAAAGCAGACTACAGTTAAAAAGAATGATTTTTCACTATGCTTCCAGAGTAGAAATCCGTCACCCGCTACCATTGATAGTCCAACAGTAAATAGGATTATTGATCCAATAAGGATTAAGACTTCAGGAGAAAAACCTTTCTGAATTGCTACGCCAGTATCTTGATGTAGCAGAATTGGTGATGGGATAATTAAAAATATTAAGACGATAAGAGTGATTTTTAAAATGCTCGTTTTTTGGTAGCGCTTCATAATCAATTTGAGCTTTTTAAGAAATTGTTGATTAATTTAACATCGTGCAAATCTTTGTCTCTTCCCATTGCCTTTTTCCAGGCTAGAACATGTTTTAGTTTAACAAAACGTAGGCCTTGAAATTCATCGGCAGTATCAATCAATTCAATAATGTCATTGAACCAAGGTTTCCATTGTTTATATATTTCGATGTTACCAATTTCGATCCGATATGGTTTATCCTTGTCGGGAGTGAATTCTTTAATCAATTCTTGCCATAGTTCAGGTTTAACAATAAGGTCAATATCACCCGCTGGTCTTATGTTTCGGACAGCCATTGGTCCGCTTCCAAATATTGCAAATTGATCGGCTGGAAAATTTAATTGTTTGAGTTTATCAAGGTCCATAATTATTTTTCTACAGACACGAAGTCGCGCAAGGTAAAGAATCCTGTCTCGTTGGATGAGCCACCATTTTCTGGGCGTTCAGAGTGATACTTGACCACCATTTTAACTGTGTCAAAAGTTTTTAAGTGATTGAATGTCGCGCGCTGGTCATAATTAAAATTGATGATCATTCTGGTTCGGTCAGTACCTTGTTTTTTGTCAGTTATAATAATATAATTTACGCCCGTGCATTCTTCTTGCGATGAACAAGGACGAAAATAATCAACGTAACCTTTAATTATGAAGTGTTTGTCCACTAGTTCCTCTTTGTTTTTGAGGAATTTTTCAAGAGTATAGGTTTTTGATTTTTCTGCACAGCCGGTCAAAGTAAAAACGAGCAAAATTAAAACAAAACCAGCAATAAATTTTTGCATAGTGTTTATAATAGATAAGGGGGTAAAGGAGATAATCTTTTTATTAAAATTATTTTCTTCTCCCTTTTTTTTAATCTGATCTAATTATACCAAATATCAGCAAAAATGAGTATAGGGTTGACAAAAAATAAAAAATGGGTTAAGGTTAAATGTTCAAAAAGTATATATAATTTTACTAGGGAGGCTAAAATGGGTAAATTTCTGGATACCTTAAGGCATACTTTAAAGAAAAAGTTTATTACAACAGATTCCCATATCACAGCTTTGGTTCTTGAAGCTGATGATGTAATGGTTGATGGTCGTAAGGCCAAGCGTTTTGTGCTGCTTGAAGCTGCGACCGATGCCATTCACGGCGCGATTGATTTTGATTGCCGTGATTATCGGCCGGGTAATGTGCTCAGTATTCACCTTTCTAATAAACAAAAGTTCAATCTGTCTTCAACTCAGAGTTGGATTCAGCATCCCAAACGTAGTGTTCGGGTAACTGTGAGTTATCGTCAGGCACGAGGGATTACTTTTGTCGGAAATTATGATGTCTTTAACAAGTAGTTGCAAGGAGACACAATGAAGCCAGCAAAGAAGAAAGCAAAACCACCTTCAAAAACCTATTGGTTTGTCAGTTATCTATTACGAACCGTTGGGGGTGATTATCTGGACATTAAGAATATATACGCTGAATTCAACGGAAAAGAATTTGAGAAGAAACGTTTTGAAGAAGAAACAGCGAAGTTCTATTCAGATTGTATGATGTTGAAGGGGCTTACTTGTACGGTTGTCAACTTTCAGCGAGTGAGTGCAAAGCATTATGCTCTGAATAATTAAAAACAATGCCTGAGTTGTAATAACAGCTCAGGTTTTTTTGTTGGATTTTTGGACCAACCCTATTTATAGGGTTTTATAATATATAGCCCGGGGTTTTCAACCCCGGGCGGCTTAGTGAGTGAATGTATCATTTCGGTAAGATGAAACGATTTATAGCGTTTTAATTTTGGGTGGCATTGTAAATTAGGGAGAAATATTATTCACCAACTGGGACGCCTGGGGTTAAAACCCTCAGGCTAGCAATTATAAAGCCCCATGAATGGGGCTGAGATTATAACAATATGACAATTTAACAATATAACAATTTATTTTAACTGTTCACCTCGATAAAAATATAATGCTAATAAATCTTTTTCTTTAATTCGTTTCACCGGTTCAATGTTTGGTAAGGGCCAAGCTTCAGTGATAACTTGGCAGTCATTTTTTACTTTATGTTTCAAAGATTTTATTAGTTTCGGATAACTGTCTGCTAAAAGAAAAATAAAAATTGTGTCAGCATCATTTAATTTAGTTCTGAAAATATTTCCAAATTTAATTTTGGCATTTTTGAATTTAAGTGCTTTTATTTTGGCAACAAGAAAAGGAATAACGGCAATTTCAACTCCGACAAAATTAGCTTTTGGAAAAGCTTTGGCTAAAGGAAAAATAACACTACCAGTTCCGCAACCTAGGTCGTAAATAGTTTGACTATCTTTGATGGAAATATTTTTTAATAAGTGCTGAATTTGTTTTTTCTTGGTTGGAACAAAAGGCGCAGCTGACAGCCCGCCAATGAAGAGAAGGATTAGAAAAAGGATAGCAATCAGGATGTATAAATAGAGCATATAAGTATAATTATCAATTATCCAAATAATAAGTATCAATTAAGTTCAAATTTGCAAATTGCAATTTCTAAAGTTGTCTTTGAGTTTTGGGTATTTATGTTTGTTGTTTAATTGTCACTTGTGGAATTGATCATTAAGGCTATTGTACCACAAATATATGATTGACTTCGCTTTTCGTAAATGTTAAATTGTGTTTAATCGGTTCTTTAACTTGATAGTTAAGAAAATGGAGGGAGTTATGAAGAAAAAAACTGTACCTATTATATTGATGGTTGTTGTGGCCATTCTCATTGTGCTTTTTGCAACTTTTTCTCGGGATAGACAACAAACAGATCCAATAGGAGAAACTGTTGCTGTTAGCAACAAAGAAGCACCTTTAAATGCAGTTTGGCAAAACAGTTTTTGGCAAAGTCCGAACACAGGTAATTGCTACGAATTGGTTGTTGTGATAAACCATGGTAACGGTAGCATTGTTGGCGCTGGTGTAAACAAGGTTGATAATAAGTTTTGCGAAAAATGAATTCAAAAAAGTCTGATTTAACTGAGTCAGACTTTTATAATTATCATTTTTTGTTTTATTATCATTTCCCAAATTATTTAAGTTTAAGAAATATTTCTGAAAAATTAATCCATTTGACCTTGAAAACGTAACACCAAGCGCGATGAATTTGCCAAATTAAAAAGTAAAGCTTGGTCATAGGTAATTGTATTAGAAATTTCACTGTTGGTAAAGGGATTTTCCAGCCAACGGCAATAGAAAAAAGATGGTGCAAATTGATAAATTGCCTTTTTAATTTTGGTTTCAAGTTCAAAACGCTAGTTTGGTAATAGGATTCATCAGGTTCTTGGTTGGATAGAAGGTTGTTTTTTTTGCAAAAGGCCCATAAGTCAGTCATGGGATAAGGTTGAAAAATTGAACACCAGGCATAGTCAGGTCGGCATTTTTTATTTAATTCAATAGTTTGTAAAGCATCGGTGATTGTTTCAGTTGGTAGGCCGACCATGTTTTGAACATAAGTTTTTAATTTGTATTTTTTTAATAATGAAGATGCCATTAAAATTTGTTGATCAGAAGTGTTTCGTTTTAACAGATCTTGTCGAATTTTTGAATTACCGCTTTCAATGGCGTATAAAACTGTTTGACAGCCGGCGGTTTTTAATGTCGAGACTATGTTTTTAGTTAAATTGTTAACTCGCGTATGTACAATGAAGGGAAGTTTGATTTGTTGACAGTATTGTTTGAAAAAGTTTGTACACCAGTTTTCGTCAGTCACAAAATTATCGTCTAAAAAATGAAATCGTTTAGGTTTAAAATTTTGTTTTAAGTGAAGTAATTCTTGTAGAACATTATTTGGACTACGTCGGCGAACCGGATTTTGGTTGGGATATAGTTTTTTGTAAACATGATTAAAGCAGTATGTGCAGTTAAAGGCGCAACCGCGGGAGGTCATGATTTGTCGGCGTTGCATTTTTCGGTAAGCTGGGTAAATGTTAATCAATTCTCGGTCTGGAAAAGGTAGGTCGTCAAGATCTTGAATTAACGGTCGAAGTTCATTCTTGAAAATTTGGTTGTCCTGCTTAACCCAGAGATTCTGAATATGTTTCACTCTGTCGTTCGTGTGGAGGAGATTGGCTAATTCCAGCAATGCTTGTTCTCCCTCCCCCCTACAAATAATATCTACACCTTCTTGATTTATAAATTCTGGGAAAAAGGTGGCGTGAGGACCGCCAAAAACAGCTGAAAATTTTTGCTGTTTTTTTAGCTTCAGATTTAATTGTTGATAAAAACGGTGGCGGCCGGTGGTGATTGAATAAGCAATAATGTCTGGTTGAAGTTGCTTAATTTTGCTTAAGTAGTTTTTTTCTAATTCTAAATCAACAAAATGGCACTGGTGGCCATTTTGTTTTAAATAAGCTGCCAAGCTCATAATGCCCAGCGGTTCGAGGTATTCAAATTTGTAGATGAAAAGGATTCTCATTTTAAGAATTATTTTTAAGTAATTTTATTGTAGCATAATCAGGGAGGTGGCCCAAGTGATTGTTTTATGTTTAATGTTCCATGTTTTATGACTTTATGTTATAATTTTAACAAGAAATGGAGAATATCCTTGACTTTTTGTGGTTGATGTGATATACTTCTCAGTTATAAGTCCAAAGGTAAAAGGTTAAAATATTTGTTAGGAAACTTATAATCAGAGATTTTATTTTGGACTTTTACCTTTTGACTTTTACCTTAAACTATGAAAGTAGCTTTTATCGGACAAAAAGGAATTCCTATGAAGTTCGGCGGAGTTGAAAAACACGTCGAGCGATTATCAGTGGGCCTAGCCAAGCGGGGGCACAAAGTTTTTGTTTACGCTCGGCCATGGTATACACCGAAGCGATTAAAAAAATATCAGGGTGTAAATATTCTTAATATAAAATCTATTAGAACCAAAAATCTTGATGCTATCAGTCATACTTGGCGAGCATCTTGGCATGCAGTTAGAAACAAATACGATATTATTCATTATCACGGAGTAGGTCCTTCTCTTTTGGCTTGGATCCCACGAGTATTTTGTCCCAAGACCAGAGTAGTTATTACTTTTCATTGTATTGATCGTAAACATCAGAAATGGGGCTGGTTTGCACGCTTTGCTTTATATCTTGGCGAATTAACAGCTGTGAAATTTGCTCATGACACAATTACCGTTTCTAAAGTTTTGCAAATGTATTGTAGTGATAAATATAGTTCCAATACGGTTTACATTCCTAATGGTATTGAGTTGCCAAAGAAAGTAGCTATTAATCAAGCTAAAAAATTTAATCTAAAAAAAGATGAATATATTTTGTTCTTATCTCGTTTGGTAAAACACAAAGGCGTACAATATTTGATTGATGCATATGAACAAATTAATACAGATAAAAAGTTAGTTATTGCTGGTGGTAGTGCCTTTACTGATGATTATGTTAAACAAATAAAAGAACAGGCCAAAGATAATCCAAATATTATTTTTACTGGTAATGTTCAGGGTGGCAGTCGTTTGTGGCAGGAATTATATTCTAATGCATCTCTAATGGTTCACCCATCAGAGAGTGAAGGTTTACCAATCGTGGTTTTGGAAGGTATGAGTTTTGGTTTACCAATATTAGTTTCAGACATTCCAGAAAACATGGAAGCTATCTCTGGTGGATTTGGTTTTTCATTTGAAAATAAAAACGTTCAAGATTTAAAAGATAAATTACAGTACGTATTAGAATGCCCTGAACTAGCTAAAAAGGTTGGTCAGGATGCTCGCGTGCATGTCGATAAAAATTATAATTGGAAAGATATTGTGCTTTCAGTGGAGAGAGTTTACGAAGATGTGATTCACGATCATGCTCAGAATAAAAATTATAAAAAGATTCATTGTATCAATTGTTAAGAAAAATTACCAATTCTTCAAGCACCAAATCCTAATTAAATTTCAAATCCTAAATCTCAAAATGCAAAATTTACTTTAGAACATTTGAATTTGCGATTTTGAATTTCAATTAGGATTTGAAAATTGATTAATTGATTATTTTTTAAGAGAGTTTACAGAGGCTCTTTTTTTGTTTGGCTTGACACAGATAGATGTTTATGTTAAGTTTAATTGTCAGTTAGGACAAAGGGAGGATTGTCATGAGAAAGGTTAAGGTTTATCTATTTTTAACTGAGTCTCCGGTGATGGGAGCTTTCAAACAATCAATAGATCTTTTTTCTGTTGTTGAGTTTGTTCCAGATTTGACCCAAGCAGAAGTTGTTGTGTCTACACATTTGGATGATTTAAAAGAGCTGTATGAACAAGGTAAGTGGTCTGTTCTTTTGACCGGTAAACGTCAACAGGTTCCATCCAACGATCGATTAGTAGTTCTTGAAATGGTAACCGCTCTGGCCGGATTTATGGGTTTGATGGCAAAGATTGATGGTGAAGAATAATTGATAAAAACAAAGAGCGTGGCTCATGGCCCGCTCTTTTATGTTTGAGAAAGGTTAAAGTAATTTTAAATAATCCAATCCTAAATAGCCAGTTTCTACATCAGTCAATTCCCCTTTTCGTAAATGTTTACGAAATTCATCCAGCGACAGTTCAACAACTTCGGCGAATTCCATAGGGTCCAATTTTTGTTCCTGTTTTTGGAAGCAGTTCTTGGCTACGAAATTATGTTTAATTTGATTGGAATAAGCACATTCATAATTGGTGCCTACAAATTGAAATTCTCCAGTGTACCCAGTTTCTTCTAGGAATTCTCTTTTGGCTGCTTCGGTTGGATCTTCTCCTTCTTCTACTTGTCCACCTGGAATTTCCAGTAGAGTTTTTTCCATCCCGGGCCGAAATTCTTCAACTAAGATTACTTTATTTTCTTTAGTTAATCCAAGAATACAAACAACTTGCATTTCATCTTTAATATCAAATTCATGCGTTTTGCCGTTGGGCAATTCAAAAGTCTTCCGGATCAGCTTTCTGTAGCCAGAATCAAAGATTGTTTCTTGTTTGAGTTTTTTCCAGGGGTTAGTCATTTGGGTTGACAAAAGGGGAAATAGTTTGTTGTTATATACAGTGCTTTGAATAAAAGTAGTTTTCTCAAGTTAACTGATTCGAGGAGGAGATTATGTGGGAAGAAATTAGAAATGGACCTTCAGTGCAAGGTGATTGCGCGGTCTTATCGGGTCGACTGAAAGTGCCTGGTGGGTGGCTTGTTCGAACGATTGTCAGCAGATATAAGTCTGGCGCGGACGTCGAGCAGACCTTTGTGGCTGATGCTGGGCATGAGTGGAAGTTGGAGGTAGGAGAGGAGTAATCTGTTTATTGTTGAAGATGATTCATTGGTAGTGATGTTGTTTTTTCTTAAATTGACAGGAGTTTTCTGAATGAACATTTCACATCTTGACAAGGCTCAGGTTTTGGCGGCATTGTATAACAATGCAAAGGTTCAGGGTCAAGGAGCACTTCGTGCCGATTCAGATCGTATGACGGAAGAGGAAGCACGTGGGTTACTGGCGTCTGGTCAGACATACTTCGACTATATCAAGGACCGAGTTATGAAAGTTGACCTTTCGGGGGATGACTTTAATACACGGTTGTTCAATCGTGACAATGGTGAAAACGCAGCTGAGGAAATTCTGTCAGCTCTGAGTTAAGTAATTCTCATAATACCAGGTTCGTAAATATGCGGACCTGTTTTTTATTTCAAATTAAAATGATTGTCTCCAGCCGTATAACCTGTACTCCAAGCTACTTGTAGATTATATCCACCGGTCGGGCCGTCGATGTCGAGAATTTCGCCAGCTAGGGATAGATTATCAATTATTTTTGACTTCATGGTTTTTGGATCAACTTCTTTTAGGTTAACGCCACCGGAAGTTACAATTGCTTTTTCAAAGCCGACTAGGCCAGAAATGTTAAGTTCAAATTCTTTTAGTAGTTTTAGTAATTTTTTCCGCTCATCTTTGGTGATTTCGTTTATTGCTTTGTCAGGTTCAATTTCTGAAAGTTCAATTATAACAGGAATGAGCTTTTTGGGTAGTAGTTTATCTAAACTGTTTTTGAATTGCTTATTTTTTTGTTCTGCGAAATCTCTTAAAATCCGTTTATCTAAAGTCGGATAATCCAGCGCTGGTTTGAAGTCAATTTTGATTTGAAGCTTTTTGTCCAAATTTTCAGTAACTTTTTTACTTAAATCAAGTATAATCGGCCCACTCAGGCCATTGCCAGTGAAAAGCGCTTCACCAAATTCAGAAGCTAACTTTTTTCCTTGTCCTGTACCGGAACGAAGTGACTGGTTCGGGGGTGCCCACAAACTAA